>DATIZR010000115.1 GCA_035516965.1 Nitrospirota bacterium | reverse complement strand
CGAGCGCCTCATGGAGCTGCTGAGCGGACTCCCCTGCATGATCAACGTGCTCATGTTCAATTCCTTCCCCGGTGCCGCCTTTGAGCGGCCTGACGACGAACGGGCATACGCCTTCCGCAATATTCTCTTGAATCACGGGTTCGTAGCCGTCGTAAGAAACAGTAAGGGCGGCGACATCAACGCGGCATGCGGGCAGCTGCGGGCAACTGCGCGATGAATGACCCGGCATCATCCTGATGCTGGGCGACCCGTCATGGCCAATCTCTCCCGCAGCATCTCTTCCAAAATAAAATCCCCCTCGCGCTTCTGTCGCGAGGGGGATCGCTACTCTGGTTGCCTGACCGCGGCTAGTAATCCGACAGGGACCTTCCTGCGCCCACGATCTCATTCAGGATATCGGCGCGCCTGATGATGATCGATCCATTGTCCCAGCTCAGCACGTATCTGCCTCCGATGTCGAATTGCCGTACCTCACCCGTATCGGAGGGCTGCATTTTCCAGCACTGTCCATTCAGGCAGCACTCAAGGTCCCGCCTGTTCGTGCCGGTCGGTGTAATACCGTTGAACACCGTCTCTTTCCAACTCAGGAGCAGCGCGTCAGCCTTGCCGGTCTCATCAGTATAGAGGAAAGAGGAATTCCAGGTCATTTCGCAGGGACCGACATCACAGAGCAGTACCCCCTGCTTGGTCCGGTAATATTTGCCGGCCGAGTGTTTCTCCAGCGTGAGTTTGCTGATTACTTGCGGGTTTTCCTTATGCTCGATCTTGATGTCCTGAGCGTCGGTGATTACGAACTCGAGCTTCATGACATTGAGGTGGGCCTTGCGCCGTTCTTCGACGGGGTTCTTCTGCTCCACCTTCTTCGGCTCCGGCGCCGGTGTCTTCGGTTTCTCCTGTTTCACGGGCTCGGGCTTTTTCTTTTCCACGGGCTCGGGGACCGGCACTTTGAAGAGCGCCAGTTTTCCGGTCTCGAAGTTCGCCTCCAGCTTTAGCGTTTCATTCTTTTTGACCTGGAACGTGCCGGATACGCTCTTGTCGTCCGTCTTGCAGATTATTACGTGCTCGCCGGTGATAACGCTTTCGATGACGCTCTCAGCAGAGCCCTTGTAAGTATCGTCAATATACACACGGGCGCCCACCAGAGAGCTCTTGACGAGGACGGAGCCGTACTTCACGATCACCATTTCCTGCTCAGGCTCGGGTGCGGGTTTTGGCGGCTCGGCGGACCAGGCAAAGCCTGAGAAGAACAGTACTGACGCGATCGATACTGTACGGACAGCGACCCTTATGCTCGTCTCCCACTGCATGGTATCCAACCCCCGACAATATGAATAGTATTTTAATGCAACTATAGCAGGATGCTGGAAAAAAGCAAGTGAAATGCAATTTTTTGTTCGTTGTTGAGAATATTCTATACTACGAAACCTGATGGGATGTTTCCCTGTCGAGAGGAGCCGCCGCCTCTCAAGAACCCGATGACGTCATTCATATCCTGCGGAGGTGGAGTGCTGAATGTCATGGGATGGCCCGTATCGGGATGTAGCAGGGAGAGTGACTCAGCATGGAGCATCTGGCGTTCGATCACCCGTTCTTTGATCTTTGCCGCCCTCGATCCCCCGTACGTTCTGTCGCCCAGGACGGGATGTCCGATGTGGCTCATGTGCACCCGGATCTGATGCGTGCGGCCGGTCTTGATCTCCACCTCGACAAGGGTGGCGTTTAGGTACCGTTCCCGCACCCTGTAGAGCGTCACCGCCTCCCTCGCCTTGCGCGTGTGCACGCTGATCCTCTTCCGCTCCTTCACGTGCCTCCCGAGGCCCGCCTCGATGGCGCCCGACCCTTTCCTGATCACGCCCGCGACCAGGGCGACATACCGCTTCTGGATGACCCTGGCCTTGAACTGCGCCGACAGGGACCTGAGCGCCTCCTGCGTTCTGGCCACGACCATCACTCCCGACGTGTCCTTGTCGAGGCGGTGCACGATGCCGGCGCGCTCCCGCTCGACGCCTCCCGGTCCCGGCGCCTGAGACGGAAGGCTGCCGTAGTGATAGAGCAGCGCGTTCACGAGCGTGCCCGTGTAGTTGCCGGGCGCGGGATGCACCACGAGGCCGGCCGGCTTGTTCAGGACGATGATGTGCGCGTCCTCATAGATCACTGCGAGCGGGATGGGCTCCGGCAGGACCTCGCGCACCTTCCGTTCGGGGAGCTCGAGAGTGACCCTGTCGCCGGCCTTGACCCGGTAGCCGGGCTTCTCGCTCCGGCCTTCCGCCAGCGCGAGCTTCTCCCTGATCAAGGCCTGGATCCGGCTGCGGGAGATGCGGGGCTCATGGTGGGCGATAAAGAGATCGAGGCGCTTGCCGGCGTGGCTGTCGTTTACGATGTGGGTGATGATGGGCATGGGATGATTTCAAACTATGCTTGAGGTTCAGGCTTTATTCAGTTCCCTAGAACCTATCTCAAAATCGCTTGAGCAGGATGCAAATGGATGCTAGCTGCACGAAGCCGAGAAAGTTCGTCATGTAGTATTCCCAGCGAACGACGAGACGACGTTGCCAATGAAGCCAAGACCAGAATCTTTCAACAAGC
>DATIZR010000114.1 GCA_035516965.1 Nitrospirota bacterium | reverse complement strand
CCGAAACGGATTTTCGATCGTGATCGATTGTGAAGCCTTGTTAATACTGATCACCAGTTCCATTGCTTCCCTTCTCCTCGTTCTCCCGAGCGATCGGGCATGCTGCCGCCTGGGAGCTTTTCCGACAGACTACTTCATCAGTGACAGGATGGACTTCAGGCCAATCCGTCGCAGCAGCTCTTCGCAGCGCTTCTTTTCGCCGGTGAGCGTGATCGCGATCGTCTGCGCCCTGGCGCTCTGCGGGGAGCGGTCGACTGCGCCCCGGAAACGTCCTTCCCCGACCCGCTGCCAGCTTCCGTACAGGACCAGGCACCGGCCCTCTCTCCATCGGCCAGCCGCAGCCTGCTCGCCCTCCCGGAATTGGGCAGCTGCCGCGCCGCTCCATGCGAAGTCTTCCCCCTGCTCGAGCCCCGCGGTCTCGTCGTTCACCGTAACAGCGATCGATGCCTCAGCATCCCTGATCAGGAATGGCAGGATATCCTGGCCGATCTTCCGGTCCACTTCCTCGTGCACGGCATGCATCCTCCGGCCGTTCTCCTCAAGCTCGTCGTTCAGGCGCCTCTCCTCGGCCGCATTCTTTCTCCGGACTGCCCGTCTCAGAGACAGTGAAACCTCGGTCTGATGCCTGATCAGTTCGTCGATCGCGGGCTTCGCTTCCTCGTTGTGCCTCCGCGAGCTTTCGGCGAATGCCGCATCCAGCTTCTGCTGCTCGTCCTTTACGCCGGTTGCCCGGCGGTAGTTCCTAGTAAGGCTGAAATGCAGGAACCGGGCCTCTCCGGACGCCGGCTGAGGGACGACCTCGAAGTCTCCGGAAACGATCCACCCTTCCGGGGCCGGAGGCATGGCGTTCCTGACGGCAGCGACGGCAGGAAGCACGGTCGACCGGTAATAATCGCTGCCTCCCTGCGCCGGGCCGGAAGTTTCTTCCCCTAACGCGGGGACCGCCAGAAGGCCGGCCACGATGATCGTAATGACCGCAGAAGGTATCCTGGACCGGTTCCTGGTCATGATGGCACCTGGTAAATCCCTTTCACGCATGGCTCCGGCGATCACGACCCGGAAGTTTTCCCGGGGAATAGGCGATCAAGCATGTCCCACCGGGTGTCCATCAGGATACCCTCGTGCTCGGGATCCTTGGGTATGGCGGCGGGGCTCCTGATTTCGATCCGGAAGCCCGCCAGCACGGCGACAAGAGACTGCTCCACCCCGGAGAAAAAATCCCTGTCCGCCTCGAGATCCGTCTGGGGTCTGACGGCAAGCTGTCCCAGGAGGGGGGCGAGCTGCTTCAGCGAGGCCGCAGCATAGTCATGGACGGATTCGTACAGGCCGGTCATGACAAAGAGGTCCTCGAGCAGCTGGAGCGAGATCTGCTTCGAAAGGCGGGCCACCGTGGCCTTCATCGACTCGAGGAATTCCTTGGTGACCGGCCCATGCTGAAGACTGTCCCGGACCTGGTCCTTGAAGTGGTTCTTGATGTCCTCGATCATGCGGTTTTCGGCCTTCTTGCCGACCTGAAGGTCCACGAGCGCTCCGATCGAGGCTTCGCAGTGCTTCCGGATGGCCTCGAGTTCAACGCCGACCGCGGCCAGGATCGCGTTCAGCTCCGTCTGGAGTGCAGACCAGCGCTTCCTCTGCGCGTCCATGTCGCGCTTCCGCTCATCGATCATGCGCTGGAGCCTGTCGATCCTGGCGGCCTCGTCCTTTTTCCCCGCACGCAGCCGGGCGATCTCCTCCTCGGCGGACCGGATGAATACCGACGGCTTCTTCAGGTCGATCTCGGAAAGCGCCTGCCGGTAGTATTTGAAATGCTCCACGGCGGACCGGACCCCCGGCGTGAAGAGGCCGGACCGGTCGAGCACGCCGTACTGCAGCGCATCCTGATAGGGCATGGTTCTGTTGCCCCGTTTCCGGAGCAGCGCGAACTCCTGCACGGCAGCGTAGAATTCCAGATAGTATTTCAGATCATCGCGATGCGTCTCCTTCCTGCCTGCCCGTTTCGGGCTGTCCAGAAAAGCAGCGAGCTGTTCGTGGCTCGGAAGGATATCCTCGTTCTTGCGGGCCTGCAGGCGGTATTGAGACTGTTCCAGCGCCATGGAATGTCACATCCGATCGTCGGAAATGAGAACCGGGGAAATAATACAGCAGATGCCGCATGCGGTCAAGGGTCTGATCGGATGCCCGCGCGGGGCAATCAGATGTTGAGGTCATCGATCTGCCTTGCCAGCGGCTTGACGAGCACGACCCCCGACCGGGTATTGAACAGGAGCTTTCGGCCGTGTTTTCCGCCGGTATCGGACCCCACGACCGGGAGCCGTTCATCCCGCAGCATGTCCTGGGCCAGCACGATGTTGCGCTGACCGATGTTCATGCAGGCGCTTGTGGCCTTGAGCATGTCGCCGCCGCCGAAAACCTTGGCCTGCAGGTTTCGCCGGTCTGCGCCAAGTGCGAGCATCTTGTCGATCAGCCTGACGATCGCAATGTTGCCGAACCGGGGAGAGGCGAGGCCTTCGCCGTTCCAGAAGGGAAGCATGAAATGATTGATGCCTCCGATCCCCTTCCGGGGGTCCCAGAGACAGACGGAAACGCAGGAGCCGAGCACCGTGAGCACGGAATGCTCCTCCGGATGGGCAAAGAGGTTCCCCGGCAGAAGATAGTGGCTGTTGTTAGTACCGGTCATTGGCGCAAGACCTCGGCTGAACCGAACAGGATATTCAGAACGCGTTTCCGCTCTCGAAGAGGAACTCGTTGCCATCGCCCGAGAAGACATCGCTCCCGCTGCCGGGGGCCTCGGGGACGACCACCAGGAAAAGGCTGCCCCCGGACTCGGGCTGAGACACCATCACCTTGCCACCGAGCAGTTCAACGATGGCCTTCGTGATGCTCAGTCCCAGGCCGTGGCCCCGGTGCCTTTTCGTCGTGCCTTGGTCGAGTTGATGGAACCGCTCGAACAGCCGCTCCCGGTCCCCCTCCGGGATCCCCATGCCTTCATCGGCAACGGACAGGCGAAGGGAACCGCCCGACCGCCCGACCTCGATCCTGACTCGCCTGCCCGCCGGGCTGTGCTCGATCGCGTTCGCCAGGAGGTTCGCGACCACGAGGCGGAGCTTTTCGGGGTCCGTCGGGAACAGCAGGCTCGCCTCACCCTGCTGATCACCGGAGCAGGTAAAATCCAAGGCCACACCCTTTTCCCGTGCTTTCTGCTGAACGGACGCGATCACGCGGCTCACGAGCGACGCGATATCGACCTGCGCCCGCACTACCGTTGTCTCCCCGGCCTCGATTTCGGCCGCCATGAAGATGTTCCGGAGCTGAAAGTCGAGGTCGAAGGCCTCATCGTGGATCATCCGGGCCATGAGCTGCCTGGACTGCTCGTCCTTCTGCGGCATGGCGAGCTGTCCGGCCATGTTCAGGATCGCGGTCAGGGGATTATTGATCTCGTTCCTGATGTTCGAGAGGAAGTTGCTCTTCAGCTTCTCCGATTCCGCGAGCTTGATGTTGAGCTTCTCGATCTTCTCATTCATCACCCTCATGTCGTGGAGCGCCTTGCTGGTGTCCCGGAACCGTTTGGCAAGCTCCGCAAGCAGCTCGGCATCGTTCATTCCATCCATGATTCCCTCCTCCTTCGCTTCTTCGGAACCGCGCATCCGGCCGGTTCAAGCATAGCGGATTTCTCCGTACAGGACGCGGGTGCTGCGCGATGATGCTGCATCCGCCGCCGCGGGAAAAAAGAGCCCGCGCCGGCAATTTCCTCTCGCTTTCTTGTCGGCACGGGGCGCCGGAACTTTAGCACTTGGCCGGCATTGAAACATTACCGGTAGGGGTACAGAATATAGAAAAGGACTGAGAGCGCCGCGAAGATCCACATCCCGGCCCGCACCTCGCGGGCCCTGCCCGCCAGAACCTTGAGCAGGGGATAGGTGAGCAGGCCGGCCGTCATGCCCACGCCGATGTTGTAGGTGAAGATCATGAGCACGATCGTGAGGAACGCCGGGATGAGCTCGGTGGAATCGCTGAAATCGATCCGGGTGATGGGGCCGATCATGAGGATCCCGATCACGATGAGCGCAGGACCGTAGGCAGACGGCGGAACCACGGTCAGGAGCGGCGCAAAGAACAAAGCGAGCAGGAACAAGCCTGCGACGACCAGCGACGTGAAGCCGGTCCGTCCGCCCTCCTCGATCCCGGCGGCGGACTCGATGAAGACGCCTGTCGTGGTCGTTCCCAGGACAGGCGCGACCAGGTTCGCCAGGGCGTCCACCAGCATCGGCTTCTCGATCTCCGGAAGGTTTCCGCTCTTGTCCAGGAACCCGCCCCGCGCCGACAGCCCGATCAGCGTGCCCACGGTGTCCACGAAGGCCATGATGAAAATGATAAAGGCGATGGGGATGTTCTTGGGATGGAGGGCCCCCGCGATATCGAGCTGCAGTAGCACCGGAGCGAGCGACGGCGGCAGGCTTACGAATGTATCCGGGAGGGGCGTGAACCCGAACAGGAAGGACAGGAGCGTGGTGACGAGCACTCCGATGATGATCGCGCCCCGCACCCGCCAGAGCATGAGCCAGACGATCACGAGGAGGCCGGACAGCGCGAGCAGGACCGTGGGCCGCGTGAGTCTGCCCAGGGCGACCGGCGCGCCGGGGACGCCAAGGGTCACGATCCCCGTCTCATTCAGGCCGATGAACGTCAGGAAAAGGCCGATCCCGACGGCAAAGCTGTACTTGAGCGAAAGCGGGATCGTCTGCGCCAGCCATCCCCGCACCCGGAGGACCGTGAGCAGCGTGAACAGCATGCCGGCGATGAAGATCGCGCCGAGCGCGGTCTGCCAGCGCATGCCGAGCGTTGACACGACGGTGAAGGCGATGAATGCGTTCTCGCCCATATAGGGCGCGAGGGCAAAGGGCCGCCGCGCGGTCACCGCCATAAGCATCGACCCGAAGGCTGCGGCGAGGATTGTCGCGACCATGGACGGGCCCCTGGGTATCCCGGCGGTCTCGAGGATTGCCGGGTTCACGACGATGATGTAGGCCATCGTCAGGAACGTCGTGATCCCGGCAAGCGTCTCCTTCTTGTAGCCCGTGTTGTATTTCGTGAACTCGAAATAGGTCTTCATGTGCTTATTCCGCCCGAACGTTAAGACAGGGCTCCGGGGGTCCCAGGGGATTCCCTCAGGGATAAAGAACCGGCCTTAAGCCGCAGGGTTCAGCCGCACCTCGGTTCATCCACGGCTTCCTTTCCTCCCTCACTCCGCCTTCAGCAGTTCCGGGTTCGTGTGAGGAATGAACACCGCGCCGAGGAACTCCTTCATGAACTCCGGATCGTCGTGCATGTGCTTGTAGGTGATCTTCCCGGCCACGGCGTTGATCGTCGCGACGAGACCGCCGTTCCCGAGCAGCATCCGCGCACCCTCGAGGGACGTGTTGCCCCGGGCAGTGACGATCTCCGCGGGCCAGGCCGGAAGCATGCCGATGGCAACGGCCTTGTTCGCGTCGATCCCGCTCCCGAGGGCACCCGAAACGGACACGGCCGCGATGTCCCTGAACCCTATGCCCACGGACCGCGTCAGCACCAGGAGCAGCGTGAACATTGCCGCCTTGGACTTTAAAAAGTTCTGGATCTCGCTCTGCCTGATCAGAAGAGGGTCCCCGCCTCCGCAGCGGATGGTGTAGGCCGGTTCGCCGTCGACGGTGGTGACGTTCGTCCTGTCCATGATCAGGGCCCCTCCCCGGTCGACTATCCCCGCCCGGTGGAGGGCGTACAGCAGGCTCACCATGCCGGAGCCGCAGATGCCCTCGGGCTCGTGGTCGTCAAAGGTTTTACAGGCCGTCTTCTCGCCCG
Organism: Nitrospirota bacterium; assembly: GCA_035516965.1. NCBI lineage: Bacteria > Pseudomonadati > Nitrospirota > Nitrospirota bacterium. The sequence goes on along the minus strand of DATIZR010000114.1, from coordinate 25,622 downwards.
TTATTTCCACGTCAAAGATGATCCCCCTGCTTGCCCGCCTGCCGATCCGCGTGATGCCCTCCTCCAGGGCGGGGCCTGCCGCGCCCGCACCCACCAGCATCCAGTCCCGGTTGCCGATCACGATCTCCGCGTTGGTGCCCACGTCGATCAGCACCGATGTCCGTTCGGATTGGTGCAGCCCCGTGGCAATTATCCCGGCTATGATATCGCCGCCCACGTAGCTTCCCGCGTTCGGGAATACGTAGACCGCGGCTTCGCGGTTCACGTCGAGCCCGAGCTCATGTGCCGTGAAGAACCCCGGCGTGCGGACCACGGGCACGAAGGGGTCCACGGGAATCGTGCTGATGTCGAGACCGAGGAAGAAATGGCTCATGACCGTGTTGCCGGCAACGGCCAGGGCATGCACCTCGTCCGCCCTGATCCCTGCCTGCTTGCAGACCCTCAGGATCGCGCCGTTGATGCCCTGCCGGAGCGCCTCATAGACCTCATGAGCACGGGGGGACATGGCGTGGTGCATGCGCGTCAGGATGTCGCTCCCGAAAGCGATCTGCGGGTTCTCGCAGCTCAGGGTCAGGACGGCTGCCTGCGACCTGTTATCGTACAGCTGGAGGACGAGGTTGGTGGTGCCCAGGTCCAAGGCGAGGGAATAGGAGCCCGCGCAACCGGCATCGATGAGCCGGTAGCCGCCCTCGATCCCGGCCACGGCGCAGGTGAGTGACCGGACGCCGGCCCTGTCCTTTGCAGCCAGTTGTGCGAGGACTGTCAGCGGGATGGCGAGGGGCGAAAGGCCGAGCACGTCCCTGACCCGCTGATCGTGCGCTCGTCGGTCGTCAGGCGTTGGCAGCGGGAGCTGTATCTCTTTGGTAATGATCAGCGGGGGCATGTTCGCAGAGCGGCGTTCAATTCGTGTGAAGAACGGCAAGGATGTACAGCCATGAGTCACGATAGTATAAACGGGCTGAAAAGGCAAGGCGAAAGAGCATTGCCGAAGGCGCTTTCCCTGGCCCCCGTAAACGCTCCGACAGCCTGTTGCCGGCAGCCATCCGGAGCGCCCGGGAGCCCCTTCTTTGCCTTGACAATGATGCGGAAATCGTCATAATAGTATCCGTTTCCCTGTTCCCTGGAGGGCCGCATGACGGTCGATCAGATATCCATATTTCTCGAGAACAAATCGGGGCGCCTGGCCGAGGTGACCGACATTCTTGCCCGGAACGGGATCAACATCAGGGCCTTGTCCCTGGCTGACACGGCCGACTTCGGTATCTTCCGGCTCATCGTGAGCGACCCGCAAAAGACGCAGGCGGTCCTGAAGGAGAACGGCTTCACCGTGGCGAAGAACGAGGTCGTGGCGGTGGTGCTCCCCGACCGGCCGGGCGGACTCGCCGGCGTCCTGAAGACGCTCCAGGGAAAAGGCATCAATGTCGAGTACATGTACGCCTTTGTCCAGAAGAGCGAAGGGAACGCCGTCCTCATCTTCCGGTTCGATGAGATCGAACGGGCCATCGAAGCGCTGCGGAACGCGGGCGTAAAGGTCCTGGACGGCGAAGAGGTCCGGCGGCTGTAGTAGTTCCCGGTCCGCGGGAATTCCATACTGAGGAGGAGCAAAGATGAAGATTCTGAGGTTGATTGGTATCATGGCATGCGTCATCACACTGTCCGTGGGCACGGCGCTGGCCGGCGGCACGATCAAGGTCGGCGCCATTCTGGCGATCACAGGGCCTGCGTCGTTCCTCGGCGCGCCGGAGGCAAAGACGCTCGAGATGCTCGTTGAGGACCTCAACGCCAAAGGCGGCGTCAACGGCACCAAGATTGAGCTGGTCATCAAGGATTCCGGGGCCAGCCCCGAGAAGGCCGTCTCCTTTGCCAAACAGCTGATCGAGGAGGAAAAGGTCTTCGCGATCATCGGCCCGTCCACGAGCGGCGAAACCATGGCCATCAAGAACATCGCGGAAGAGGGAAGGACGATCCTCCTTTCCTGCGCTGCCGCCGAGGTGATCGTGAATCCCGTAGCAAAATACGTGTTCAAGACACCCCAAAAGGACAGCTACGCGGTGGTCAAGATCTTCCAGCAGATGAAGAAGATGGGAATCTCGAAGATCGGCATCCTGTCCTCCAACACCGGGTTCGGCAAAGCGGGCAAGGAGCAGCTTGAGAAGCTCGCACCGGAGAGCGGGATCCAGATCGTGATCAGCGAGGTCTACGACAAGGCGGCCACGGACCTCACCGCCGAGGCGACGAAGCTCAAGTCCGCCAATGTCCAGGCCATCGTGAACTGGTCCATCGAACCGGCCCAGGCCATCGTGATCAAGAACGCCCGTCAGATCGGCATGACCGTGCCCATCTTCCAGAGCCACGGCTTCGGCAACATCAACTACGTGAAGGCGGCGGGCGCCGCGGCCGAGGGCGTGATCTTTCCGGCAGGCAGGCTGCTTGTGGCGGACGTGCTTTCGGACAAGAACCCCCAGAAATCCCTGCTCCTTTCCTATAAAAGGACCTATGAGTCCCGTTACAAGGAGGACGTGAGCACTTTCGGCGGCCATGCCTATGACGCCCTGATCCTCCTCGAGCGAGGCATGAAGGACGCGGGGCCGAACGCGGACAAGGAGAAGGTCCGGACCGCGATCGAGAACATCAAGGGGCTCGTGGGCACCGCGGGCATTTTCACCATGTCCCCGGCAGACCACAACGGCCTCGACATGGACGCTTTCGCCATGCTGACCGTGAAGGACGGCAGGTTCGCCCTGCTCGAGAAATAAGGACCTGAACATGACGACAGGGAGTGTCCGGTACGAACGGGCGCTCCCTGTCGTTTGGTACGGCAGGAATATCCGTTTTGTCTCACACGAACGCATAGAGGCACGAAGGGGAGATGCTTAGTTTTTGAGAATGGCCGTCCAACGTGTCTTTGTTTATTCCCGCGTTTTCGCAGGAGCAGGGTATATCTTTGTGTGAAAATCGGGTTTATGCCGTAGACGTTACCCTGCACCATCCTTTTTTTGGGACGGTATTCTATTCTTCATCGAGGAGGCAGAGATGAGGCTGTTCAGACTTCTTCTGGCGATGTTCATTATTTCGGCTCTCGCGGTCTTACCCGCTTTTGCCGCGGACACGATCAAGGTCGGTGCTATCCTCTCCGTGACCGGACCGGCATCCTTCCTCGGCGCGCCGGAGGCGAGGACGCTCGAGATGCTCGTCGAGGACATCAATGCCAAAGGGGGCGTCATCGGCAAGAAGCTGGAGCTCCTCATCAAGGATTCCGGCGGAAGCCCGGAAAAGGCGCTCTCCTTCGCCAAGCAGTTGATCGAGGAGGAGAAGGTCTTCGCGATCATCGGCCCGTCGACCTCCGGCGAAACCAAAGCGGTCAAATCTATCGCGGAGGACGGCAAGACGCTGCTCATTTCGTGCGCCGCCGCAGAGTTCATTGTGAACCCCGTTGCAAAATACGTGTTCAAGGTGGCTCCCAAGGACAGCTATGCCGCGGTCAAGATCTTCCAGCAGATGAAGAAGATGAAGATCTCCAGGATCGGCGTGCTTTCCAGCAACACCGGCTTCGGCGCAGGGGGCAAGGAACAGCTCGAGAAGCTGGCTCCCGAGCACGGCATCCAGATCGTGGTGAACGAGGTCTATGACAAGTCCGCCACGGACCTGACGGCCGAGGTGACCAAGCTGAAGGCTGCGAAAGTCCAGGCCATCGTGAACTGGTCCATCGAGCCGGCGCAGGCCATCGTGATCAAGAACGCGCGCCAGATCGGCATGAAGGTGCCGATCTTCCAGAGTCACGGCTTCGCCAACATCCAGTACGCAAAGGCGGCCGGCGCGGCAGCGGAAGGCGTGATCTTCCCGGCAAGCCGCCTCATCGTCGCAGACGCGCTTCCGGACAAGAATTACCAGAAACCGGTCATCATGGCCTACAAGAAGGCCTATGAGGCGAAGTTCCACGAGGACGTGAGCACCTTCGGAGGTCATGCCTATGATGCGCTGATGCTGCTAGCCCGCGCGATCCGGGAGGGTGGCGATGACCGTGAACGCGTCCGCAGCTCCTTTGAGAACATCAAGAACTTCATCGGCACCGCCGGGGTCTTCAATTTTTCGCCGTCAGACCACAACGGCCTCGATATCGACGCCTTTGCCCTGCTGACCGTCAAGGACGGCAAGTTCGTCCTGCTGGAGAAGTAGAACCGGATAATCACGGATCAACACGGTTTTAATGCGACTCCCAAAGAGTGAGATCATCTCTTCCTCGCCTGCTGTTAACTGTGTTCATCCGTGGTCTCTCTCATTCGCTTTTGTTGTTCGGAGCTTGTTTTGATCGAGCTTTTCTTCCAATACCTCGTGGCCGGGCTCACCTACGGCACGATCTACGCCATCGTCGGCATCGGCTTCAACATTATCTACAACACCACGGGGATCATCAATTTCGCTCAGGGCGAGTTCGTCATGCTCGGCGGCATGACGGCCGTTTCCCTGCACGCGCACCTGCCGCTGCCGCTCGCCGTGCTCGGGGCGGTCGTGATCACCATGATCATCGGCGGCCTGATCGAGATCGCCTTCATCCGGTGGCTCGTGAAGCCGTCGGTCCTGCGGATGATCATCATCACCATCGGCATATCGATCCTGGTCCGGGAGGCTGCGCTCACGGTCTGGGGCGAGGGCGTCCGATCCCTTCCCTACTTCACGGGGAACGAGGTCTCGGCCCTGTCCTTCGGCGGCGTCCGCGTGTCGCCCCAGGTCCTCTGGAGCATCGGCGTTTGTTCGGTGGTCGTGCTCTTGCTGAACCTCTTCTTCAAATACACGATGCTCGGCAGGGAAATGCGGGCCTGCGCGTCGAACCGTGACGCGGCGGCGCTCTGCGGCATTCCGACCAGGAACATGGTGACCCTTTCGTTCGTTCTCTCGGCGGGCATCGGGGCCCTGGCCGGCTGCGTCGTCTCCCCCATCACCTATACGCAGTACAACATCGGCACCGGCCTCGCCATCAAGGGATTCACCGTGGCGATCCTCGGCGGTCTCGGCAACAGCATGGCGGCCGTGGCGGCCGGTTTCATTCTCGGCATCCTGGAATCGTTCAGCATCTGGGTCCTGCCCACGGCGTACAAGGACGCGATCTCCATATCGATCCTGCTGGCCATGCTGTTCGTCCGGCCGAGCGGCCTGTTCGGGAACCGGGAAGCCATGCGGTTAAAGGATTTTTAATGATGAGAGCACGCTTCGCCCCGGTCCTGGCGCTTGTCACGGTTATCACCGTTGTTCAGCTGCTGACGTTCGCGGCAGGCAGGGAATTCTATCTGACGCAGCTCACCATGACGGCGTACTATTCGCTCATTGTGGTCGGGCTTTGTCTTCTGATGGGCTTCGCGGGCCAGATCTCGCTCGGACACGCTGGTTTCTTCGCGATCGGCGGCTATACGACCGCGGTCCTGACCACCCTCGACCTGTCGGCTTATCGGGACCTGGGCGTCGTTTCCCGGCTTGCCTCGCTCGGCGTCCTTTCCGCCCGCCAGGACCTCTACGGGGGCCACATCCTGTGCGTGCACCCCTGGGTCGCCTTCGCCGCGGCGGTGCTGCTCGCGCTCGGGGTCGCCTGGGCCATCGGCATTCCCGTGCTCAAGCTCAAGGGGCACTACCTGGCAATGGCCACGCTCGGCTTCGGCACCATCATCTTCAGCCTCGTGCTCGGCACGCAGCGGTTCGGTGCGGCGGACGGCATCTCGAGCGTGCCGCCCTTTCCCCTGCTGCCCGGCATGAGCGTCAGCGGGGGTTCTTCGCTCCGCGTGCTGAACTATTACTTTGCCTGGCTGCTGGTGGCCGCGGCCATGGTCCTGCTCGTCAACCTCATCAACTCCCGGGTCGGCAGAGCGCTCCGCTCGATCCACGGCGCCGAGGACGCGGCGAGTGCCATGGGCGTGGACACGGCGCGGTACAAGCTTTCGATCTTCATGCTGAGCGCGGTGCTCGCCGCCATTGCCGGCGTCTTCCTGACCCACTTCAACGGCGGCATCGGACCGTCCGAGGCGTCGATCATGAAATCCGTCCGGTACGTCGCGATCGTGGCCGTGGGAGGCATGGGCAGCATCTGGGGCACGCTTATCATGAGCGTGGTGCTGAACTTCCTTTCGCTTCGCGGCTCCTTCGGCACCTTCGACGACGCGGTGTTCGGCGGCATCCTGATCCTGATCATGCTCTTCGCGCCCGACGGGATCATCGGCTCCGACCTGCGGGCGCTCGTGAGGAAGTTTTTGCCGAAGGCAGACGTGGTGAAGAGACCAGAAAAATGAGAACCTGGGTAACCACGGATGAACACGGTTACATGCACGTAATATGACCCGGAAAGGCACTTTTTAACCACAGATGAACACAGATGGACAAAGATGACCGAAGCATTAGGTACTCACTCGTTCTAACCTGTGTTTATCTGTATGTCACGGCGAAGTCGTGACCTGTGGTTAAAAATCAGTATGGCACTTCTTGAAGTAAATAACCTCAGCAAGCGCTTCGGCGGGCTCCAGGCCGTGAAGGATGTCTCCTTCTCCGTGCAGCGGGGCTGCATCAAGGCGGTCATCGGGCCGAACGGGGCGGGAAAGACGACGCTGTTCAACCTCGTGTCCGGGTTCCTGCCCCCCGATTCGGGCTCGATCCGCTACGGCACCGCCCCGATCCACGGGAAACGTCCGTTCGAGATCGCGGCGCTCGGCGTGTCCCGCACGTTCCAGCACATCAGGCTGTTCTCGCACATGACCGCTCTCGAGAACGTCATGGTAGGCCGCCATGTGCGGAGCCGCGCGGGCTTCGTCGCGGGCATGATGAACCTTCCCTGGACGCGGCACGAAGAGCGGGAGATCCGCGCCAGGTCCCTGGAGATCATGGAGTTTATCGACATCGCCCCCCTGGCCGGGAGCGACGCAACGAGCCTCTCCTACGGCCAGCAGCGCCTGGTGGAACTCGCCCGCGCCCTGGCCGGCGATCCCTCGATGCTGCTGCTCGATGAACCCGCGGCGGGTCTCAACATGCGGGAAACCGCCGATATGGCGAAGCTGATCGTCAGGATCCGGGACCGGGGTGTGACGGTCCTGATCGTGGAGCACGACATGCAGCTCGTGATGAAGATCTCTGATGAGGTCGTCGTGCTTTCCTACGGCGAGAAGATCGCCGACAACACGCCCCGAGCCGTCCAGAACGACCCCGAGGTCGTCCGGGTGTATCTGGGAGAGGACGATGCTTAGGATACGGAACCTCGATGCCGGATACGGGAGCCTGGGGGTCCTGCGGCGCATTTCGCTCCATGTGAATCCGGGCGAGATCGTGACGATCATCGGAGCGAACGGCGCGGGCAAGAGCACGCTGCTCAGGACCATCAGCGGGCTGCTCCGGGCTCAGGCGGGCGAGATCCTCTTTCAGGGCACGGAGATCTCCCGCGCGCCCACGGAGCGGATCGTGTTCAGCGGCTGCTCCCTGGTGCCCGAAGGCAGACAGGTGTTCGCCGCCATGCCGGTGAAGGAGAACCTGCTGCTCGGCGGTTATGTACAGTTCAAGCGGGGGAACCGTCATGATGTGGAGCGGGACCAGGAGTATGTCTACGGGCTCTTTCCGGTGCTGAAACAGCGCGAGCGCCAGCTGGCGGGAACGCTCTCCGGCGGCGAGCAGCAGATGCTTGCCATGGGCAGGGCCCTCATGGCGAGACCGAAGCTCGTCATGCTGGACGAGCCCTCGATGGGGCTCGCGCCGCTCATGGTAAAGGAGATCTTCAACATCATCGTGAAGCTCCGCGGGGAGGGCAAGACGGTGCTGCTCGTGGAGCAGAATGCCCGGAGCGCGCTCAAGATCGCGAACCGCGGGTACGTGCTCGAGACGGGCAGGATCATCCTCGAGGGCGAGGCCGAGGACCTTCTCGCGAACCGCAACGTGCAGAGGGCGTATCTGGGGAAAGAGCAGTGAAGACAATCAAGAATTAGGAATTATGAATGGCCAATGGGGAATGAAGAGTTGCTGACTCATTAGGGCTTTTATTTTTAATTCTAAATTATTAATTCACATTTTTTTTGCACCGGAGGTGCTTCCATGTACTGGCAGCCTGAAAATGAATGCATGGGCCGGGAGGAGCTCGCCCAGCTCCAGCTCGAACGGCTCGAGTCCACCCTGAACCGGGTGTACCTGAACGTACCCTTCTACCGCAGGAAGTTCGACGAGATCAAGTTCAACCCCGACGACCTCCGGTCCCTCGACGACCTGCGGAAGCTTCCGTTCACGACCAAGAACGACCTCCGCGAGAACTACCCCTACGGGCTCTTCGCGGTGCCTCTCCGGGAGGTGGTCCGGGTCCATGCGTCATCGGGCACCACGGGCATGTCGACGGTCGTGGGGTATTCGAAGAACGACATCAAGACATGGTCGAACCTGGTTGCCCGGGTACTCGCCGGGGGCGGTATCACGAAGGACGACGTGATCCAGATCGCGTTCAACTACGGCCTGTTCACGGGCGCCTTCGGGCTTCACTACGGCGCCGAGCGGCTCGGCGCCTCGGTCATCCCCATCTCGAGCGGCAACACGAAGCGCCAGATCAAGATCATGCAGGACTTCAAGACCACGGCGCTCGTGAGCACGCCGAGCTATGCCATGCTGATCGGGGATACGATCAGGGAGATGGGCATCAACCCCAACTCACTTTCGCTGAAGTACGGCCTCTTCGGCGCCGAGCCGTGGTCCAATGGAATGCGCAAGGAGCTCGAGGAGAAGCTCAAGATCGTAGCGACCGACAACTACGGCCTTTCCGAGGTCATGGGGCCCGGCGTGGCGGGCGAGTGCCTCGAGCGGAACGGCCTGCACATCGCCGAGGACCATTTCCTGGTCGAGTTGATCAATCCCGACACGCTGGAGCCGGTCAGGCCCGGCGAGGTGGGCGAACTGGTGGTGACGACCCTGACGAAGGAGGCTTTCCCGGTCATCCGGTACCGGACGCGCGACCTCACGCGGCTGCTCCCGGGGCCCTGCCCCTGCGGCAGGACCATGCAGAGGATGACGCGCGTGTTCGGCAGGACCGACGACATGCTGATCATCCGCGGCGTGAACGTCTTCCCCCAGCAGATCGAGAACGTGCTCTTCGACATCGAGGGCATTGCGCCGCACTACCAGATCGTGATCGAGCGCAAGGGGGCCCTGGACGAGACGACCGTCTATGTCGAGGTTTCGGAGTCGATCTTCTTCGACGAGATGAAGAAGCAGGCCAAGCTGAAGGAGACCATTAAGAAGCGGCTCGCGTCGGAGCTCGGCATCTCGGTCGACGTGAGGCTCGTAGAGAAAAAAACGCTCGAACGGTTCGAGGGAAAGGCGAAGCGGGTCATCGACAACAGAAAATTCTGATGGAGCAGCCTGGAAACACCGAGGGCTCTACTCTGTTCGAAAGGGGTTTATGCGCTTCTCATGAATTACATCGACTTCCATACCCATATCTTTCCGGATAAGATCGCCAGGCAGGCCGTTGACGCCCTTGCGGCCGACTCGGGCAAGTACCGGCCCAAGACCGACGGCACCCTGCGGGGGCTGCTCGACTCCATGGACCGGGCCGGCATTTCCGCGAGCCTCGTTGCGAACATCGCCACGAAGCCGACCCAGACGGCCCCGATCCTCGAGTTCTGCAGGCAGATCAAGAGCGAACGCATCCATCCGCTCATCTCGTTCCATCCCTCAAACGGCGCCGAAGAGGTCGAGGACATCTTCGGCAGGGCCTGGCGCGAGGGCATCTACGGCGTCAAGCTGCATCCGATGTACCAGGGATTTTCCATCGACGGCAAGCATATGTACGGTTTTTACGAACTGATGGCGAGCTTCGGCTTTTATGTCATGTTCCACACCGGCTTCGACGTCGCCTTTCCCGGGAACAGTCAGGCCGACGTGGAAAAAATCAGGAAGATCGCCGACTGGTTCAAGGACCTGACCATTGTCTGCACCCATATGGGCGGATGGAAACAATGGGACCGCATCCACTGCCTCCGGGGGTGCGAGAACGTTTATACCGAGACATCGATGACCATGCCCGAAATGGAAGACGAGGAATTCATCAGGCACCTTTCCGTCTTCGGCGAGGACCGGGTCCTTTTCGGAAGCGACAGCCCCTGGACCGACCAGAAGGAGATGCTGGAGCGGACGCTGCGGCTCAGAATCCCGGATCAACAGAAGGAAAAGATGCTGTACGCGAATGCGGCAACGCTCCTCCGCCTGAACAAGACGTAGCCGTCTCTTCCCCTCTGTCCCTTCAATGCAACGGATGCGCAGAAGCGCTGTGGTATAATAAAAAAAGGTATCCACCTGCCGCTGATCGGGCCGAACGGGCCCGGCAGAGGTGCCGAACGGGGGCAATCCATGAAAAAAGTGTTGATCGCACAGGAGTTGCACGGCATGCTTCCGCCGGGCGGCAGTTTTTTGCACCGGTCCGACATCCGCATCATTCCGGCATCTTCGAACGACGAGCTCTTGAGCTTGCACCGCGCGGAACACGCCGACCTCATCGTGACCCACCTCGATCTTCCGGGCATGAACATCGAACAGCTCGCATCGCTCATCGCGAAGGACCCCGCGCTGCGCACCGTTCAGCTCCTCCTGGTCTGCGCCAACACTCCGGCAGCCATCGAGCACTGTTCCCGGTGCAATCCGAGCGCGGTCATCCTCCGCCCCGTGAACCCGACCCTCCTCCTGGCGCGGGCCCAGCAGCTGCTCGAGATCGCGACGCGCGAGACATTCCGCGTGCTGATCAGCGTTGCGGTCGAGGGCGCGATGGGGGACTCGGCCTTCTTCTGCAAGTCCCAGGACATCAGCGCCACGGGCATGCTCATCGAGACCGACAGGCCCCTCCCGAAGGGGAAGAAGCTCACCTGCACGTTCTGTTTGCCGACGGGGACACGGATTCAAACCAAGGGGGAGATTGTCCGGACCATTGATGGGGACAAAGGAGCCGGTGTGAACCGGTATGGCGTCAAGTTCGCCAAGATCTCGGGCGAGGACCGGATCGCGCTCGAAACCTTCGTCGCCGAGCGGTCGAAGCTTGCACGCAAAGCGTAGACCTCGTGCGCCCGCCGCGGGTGTTGCAGCATGCGGGGAAAAAGTCGCTATCCAACTGACCCCGTGTTACTTCTTCTGAGCCCTGCCTGCCGCAAAAGCCTTCTGGTTGATCGCGAGAACTTTTTTGGGGACCGTGTTCACCACGGCATCGAGGATGAACTGCTCCTTGAGGGGGAGAAAGGGGAGCGCCGCTCCGAGCAGAACGAGGTTGAGCGCACGCTTGTCGCCTGCCTCGACGGCAAGCCGCGTGCCGTCGAAGGGCATGACCGTCTTGGCACGGCCTCTAATGGTATCGTTGATATCCGCGGGATATTTCTCTGCGGCAATGGAGACGCCGATGGTGCCGATGGTGCGCGTATTGTAGATTACCGCGCCGTCGTCCTTCAGGTAGTGGAGATAGCGGGCCGTTTCGAGCGGTTCAAACCCGATCAGAAGGTCCGCCTCGCCCTCGCTCACGATCGGGGAGAACACCGCGTCCCCGAAGCGCACCTGCGACAGCACGCTGCCGCCGCGCTGCGCCATGCCGTGCACCTCGCTCTGCTTCACATCCAGGCCGGAGAGGAGCGCCGCCTCCGCGATGATCTTGCTCGTGAGCAGCACGCCCTGCCCGCCCACACCGCTGATCAGAATGTTAAAAACGTTCACCGGTTAAACCCCCGCACTATCTGACACAGATTTACACTGACGTATTATGATTCAAGCCGACGATAGGTCTCTCTGTGGAAATCATGTCTTTATCCGAATCTTCAGTTTCCTCCGCGACCTTTGCGCCTCTACGAGAGAAGTCCTCGCTCCGTGCTACCCGGCCGTCTTCATCGACCCCGTCGTACAGAGCTGGGCGCAGACGCCGCAGCCGTTGCACAGGAGCGGATCGATCTCGACGTAGCCGGCCTTGCCCTCCGGAGTGAAGGATAGCGCGATGCATCCCGCCTTGAGGCACGCCTTGCACCCGACGCAGCCGGCGCGCTCGACGGTGTAGGCCTTCTTCGATACGCGGTAGCGAAGCACGCAGGGCTGGTTCGAGACGAGGACCGAGGGACCCTTCTCCTCGAGCGCTTCCTTTACGATCTTCTCGAGGTCCTTGATCTTGTAGGTGTCGATCTCGCGCACCCGCTTCGCGCCTATGGCCTGGCAGAGCTTCGGAATGTCGAGTCGCGGCGCTTCGCCTCCCTGGGCGGAGCGGCCCGTGCCCGCGTGCTCCTGGCCGCCCGTCATGCCCGTCGTGTCGTTGTTCATGACAATGACGATCGCATCGCCGCCGTTGTAGACCATGTTGATGAGGCCGGTAATGCCGGAGTGCAGGAAGGTCGAGTCGCCGATCACGGCCACGGGCTTCTGCCGCACGCTCTGGAGCCCGAGCCCCTTGGCCATGCCGTGGGCGGCCGAGATGCTGGCGCCCATGCAGATGCAGGTGTGCATGGCCGAAAAGGGAGGCAGTGCGCCGAGCGTGTAGCACCCGATGTCGCCGGAAACGTGGAGTTTGAGCTTTGCGAGCACCGTATAGAGTCCCCGGTGCGAACAACCGGGGCAGAACGTGGGCGGCCGCATCAGGAGACCGGCTGCCGGCTCCTTCATCGGGAGCGGCGTTCCCGATATCTTCTCGCGCACCAGGCGCTGGCTGAACTCCCCGCAGAGCGGCAGCACGTTCTTCCCGAGATGGACCGTGACGCCCATGGCCCTGATCTGCTCTTCCAGGAACGGGTCGAGCTCCTCCACCACGGCCAGCTTCACGACCGATGAGGCGAACGTCCGGATCAGCGTTTCCGGGAGCGGAAAGGTCACGCCCAGCTTGAGCACCGCCGCCTCCGGGAACGCGTCGCGCACGTACTGGTACGAGATGCCGGAGGTGATGAACCCGACCGACCGGTCGCCCTCATCAATCCTGTTCAGCGGCGAGGTCTCGGCCCAAGCCCGGAGCCGGACCAGCCGGTCTTCGACGAAGACATGCCGCTTCTTGGCGTTGCTCGGGAGCATGACGTACTTGCCGAAGTCCTTTGCGAGCCCGCGGCCCGCGGGCGACTCGGCCACGCCTTCCTCCACCACGCTCTTGCAGTGCGAGATCCGGGTCGTCGTGCGCAGGATGACCGGCGTATCGAAGGCCTCGGAGAGCTCGAAGGCCGCCTTCACAAAGAGAAGCGCCTCGCCGGAATCGGACGGCTCGATGCAGGGGATCTTGCCCTGCCGGGCAAAGTGGCGCGTATCCTGCTCGTTCTGAGAGCTGAACATGCCGGGATCGTCGGCGGCCATGAGCACGAGCCCGGCGTTGACGCCGGTGTAGGCCGCGGTCATGAGCGGGTCCGCTGCCACGTTCACGCCCACGTGCTTCATGCATGCCATGGAGCGAACACCCGAGAGCGAGCCCCCGATGGCAACTTCCAGGGCCACCTTCTCATTCACGGACCACTCGGCGTGGATGCCCTTTTCCCGGGACAGCGTTTCGAGCACCTCGGTGCTCGGCGTGCCGGGATAGGCAGCGGCGAGCTTGCCGCCGGCCTCGATGAACCCCCGTGCGATGGCTTCGTTACCGGAAAGGATCGATTTCTTCAAAGCCACTCCTTCATGAATGAAATGCTTTGCGCGAGACAGGGTTCCGTCTTTCCTTTGCTTCGCGAACTCCGCGCCTCTGCGAAGAAAATGGTTTTCGCTTTTTACTTGGGTCTGTTGTCGATCACGCGCCTGGCCTTGCCTTCGCTGCGCTGGATCGAGTTCGGCGGGCGGAGGGTGATCTCGGTGTTCACACCGATGATGTCCTTGATGTTCTTCTGGATCTCGTGCTTCAGCCGGATGAGCTCTTCCTCTTCCTGGACGAAGGCCTTCAGGTCCGTGGAGAGCACCTTGTTCGCCATGTCCTCCATGAACTTGGGGGACACCTCCACGTTCACGTTCACCTCATCCAGCCGTCCCCTGCGGTTCACTTCGATGATGTAGTGCGGCGCGACCTCCTCGGACCTGAGCAGGACCGACTCTACCTGCGACGGAAATACGTTCACGCCGCGGATGATCAGCATGTCGTCGGCCCGGCCGCGCACGCGCCTCATGCGCACGAGCGTCCTGCCGCAGGCGCACTTCTCGGGGTTCAGGCTCGTGATATCGCCCGTGCGGTACCGGATGAGCGGCATGGCCTCGCGGGACATGCTCGTGATAACGAGCTCGCCCTCCTGCCCGTAGGGGAGCTGCTCGCCCGTCCCGGGATTGATGATCTCGGGATAGAAGTGGTCCTCGTTGAGATGCAGGCCGTCCTGCGCCTCGATGCATTCCGACGATACGCCGGGCCCGATGATCTCCGAAAGTCCGTAGATGTCGATGGCCTTGATCCGCAGCCGCTCCTCGATCTCCCTTCGCATCTCCTCGGTCCAGGGCTCCGCGCCGAACAGGCCGACCTTGAGCTTGATCGTATCGAGGTTGATCTTCATCTCGCAGGCCACGTCGTAGATGTAGAGGGCAAAGGACGGCGTGCTGCAGATGGCCGTGCTGCCGAAGTCCTGCAGGAGCAGGATCTGCTTCTGCGTGTTGCCGCCCGAGATCGGGATGACCGAGGCGCCCACGCGCTCCGCGCCGTAGTGCGCGCCCAGGCCGCCGGTGAACAGGCCGTAGCCGTAGGCGTTCTGGACCACGTCCTTATTGGTCACGCCCGCGCAGGTGAAGGTGCGCGCCATCACGTCGGCCCAGAGGTTGATGTCGTTCCGGTTGTAGGCGACCACGGTGGGCTTGCCCGTCGTGCCCGAGGAAGCATGGATGCGGACGATGTTCTCGAGCGGCTCGGCGAACAGGCCGTAGGGATAGTTGTCGCGAAGGTCCGACTTCTTTGTGAAGGGCAGCTTTGTGATGTCCTGGCTGCCCTTGATGTCCGTGGGCCTGACGTTCTTCTCGTCGAACTTCTTCTTGTAAAAGGGGACCCGGGCATAGACGCGCTCGCACACCTTCTGCAGGCGCTCGCTCTGCAGTTTCGTCAGGTCCTGCCGCGACAGGGATTCTTCGGCGTTCCAGGGCATGGGGGGCTCCTCGGGAAAGATCGGTCACAAAAAACCGGGATTGTGCGCAGAAACAGCGCTAATTATAAACCAGAATGCACGGATTTGTAAACAGAAAATCATCTGACCTCTTGAGCGGGAGGGTGATAATTTGTTATAATGATGGCGTCGGGGGAGATTGTTGCTTGCCGGGGCGCAGAACCCGCAGGGAGAGGTCAATCGTTCCCACGCGAAGACGCATAGTTCGCACAAAGACGCTAAACGCATCACCCTTGATAATATTTCATAGTATTTTATTTCCTTTGCGACCTTGGCGCCTTTGCGCGAGACGTCGTTTTAACCTTCCTTTTCTTGCCTCTGTTTCGAAGACGCTTCGTGCGTTTTTTTCTACGAAAGGAATTGCCTGTGGATATCGTGAAAAAATTCATTGACGCAGATCGTTTCGCAAAGCATCTGGACATTGAAATGATAGATTATGACCGGGGCAAGGCCAGGGCCAGGATGGCGATCCGGGACCATCATCTGAACAGCGCAGGAACCGTGCATGGGGGCGCCATCTTCTCGCTGGCTGACGCGGCTTTTTCTGTGGCGTCCAATTCCCACGGCACGCTCGCCATGGCGATTAACGTCAGTATTTCCTACTTCAAGGCCGTAAAGGGCGGCACCCTGATCGCCGAGGCAGAAGAGGTGTCGCTCAACCCGAAGCTGGCGACCTACCTGATCCCTGTTTTCGATGAGCAGGGAAACAGGATCGCCCAGTTCCAGGGTACGGTGTACCGCAAGAAGGAAAGCATTGAAGATATGGTGCGATGAAGCTGCAATGACAGTGACAGCGAAACGATGGTTGATATCCTTCTGGATAAAGACAAGTAGCGTTGACGCCTCACTCCACTTATGCTGGAGGTAATAATGAACATTCCTCTAAACAAGAATAAAAGTTGGGTGGCACGTCTTCATGAAAGCATTGATCAGCTTGACCAGAATACGAAATACTCGATAATGAAACCAGCCGTGAAGGCATGCGCGGCAGACTTGCTGTCGCTTTGCGAAAAACATCTAGGGAGGGAAGTAAGCTCCATAGAAGATTTGGTAACTGGATGGAACATGGTTCGCGACAAACGCAACCTGCAAGGCAGATGGGAGTTTGAAGGGAATACTATCAGGGGAATATTCGGTGAATGAGGTTGCCCGCTCGTTCGATCCGGATTGATCGAACTTCATCCCGTTCAATGTTATTGCTCACAAGGCATGATGGAAACAATTTTTTCACAGGTGTCGAAAAAGAAGATTAACGTAGAGATTAAACGCTCGATCGGCAGGGGTGATGATGTCTGCAACTTCACAATAAAGTTATAAGAAGTCTTTGTTGTGGGAACTGGTGCGGGCATTCGCAAGTCAACTTCCTGAAGTCGTCGTAGTTTCCAGTTTGTGCACCACATAAATTTTCAACTCGAATTCATTAACATCTCCTCACTTGGATCAAAGTCTGGTTTATGCAACATTCTGCATAAACAATAAGATTGCCCCTTCAGTCGCACATTCTAAAGGAGTTGTCCCCCCCCCCCTGAAAAGGATATAATTCGCCTGATGTTCTGTTTGTTTTTAACTCGTTACTATTGTTCGTGGAGGGATGGACATGGCAAAATCGAAACTGAACAAGGTGCTATCCGGTCCAGGGCTGGCGAAAGTGCGTACCGGCATCCAGGGGCTCGACGAGATCACTGGAGGAGGTCTTCCCAAGGGAAGGCCGACGCTCGTATGCGGGAGCGCTGGCTGCGGCAAAACGCTCCTTGCGATGGAATTCCTCGTCCGCGGCGTACAGGAATACAATGAGCCGGGCGTTTTCGTCTGTTTCGAAGAGAACGCCGACGAACTCGCAAAGAACGTCGCCTCCTTGGGCTTCAACATTCAGGACATGGTAACAAAGAAAAAACTCTTCATCGACTACGTGTACATCGAGCGGAGCGAGATAGAGGAGACCGGCGAATACGATCTGGAGGGACTCTTCGTTCGTCTCGACCACGCGATACGCACAACTGGCGCGAAGCGGGTAGTCCTGGACACCATCGAAGCGCTTTTCTCCGGTCTCCCGAACCCGAACATCCTCCGGGCTGAGCTCCGGCGGCTTTTCCGCTGGCTCAAGGAAAAAGGGGTCACCGCGATCATCACCGCCGAACGCGGCGAAGGGACTCTCACGCGCCACGGGCTCGAGGAATACGTGGCCGACTGCGTCATTATGCTCGACCACCGCATAACTGAGCAGATCTCGACCCGCCGCATGCGGATCGTAAAGTACCGCGGCTCGCTGCACGGCACGAACGAATACCCTTTCCTCATCGACGAGCAGGGCATCGTAGTCATGCCGGTCACGTCCGTGAGCCTCGCCCATCCCGCCTCGACCGAACGCTTATCGAGCGGCATCCCGCGACTCGACATCATGCTGGGCGGCAAAGGCTTCTATCGCGGGAGCAGTGTCCTTGTTTCAGGCACGGCAGGCACGGGCAAAACGAGCATCGCCATGCATCTTGCAAATGCGGCGTGCAAACGGGGCGAATCGTGTCTTTATCTCGCGGCCGAGGAATCGATGAACCAGATCATCAGAAACGGCAGGTCCATCGGCATCAACCTCGAACCGTGGGTGAAAAAAGGACTCCTCTATTTTCACAGCACCAGACCGACCTTCTATGGTCTTGAAATGCATCTCGTTTCGATTCACAAACTGGTCCTTGAACAAAAGCCCAAATTCGTTATATTCGACCCCGTCTCCAACCTTACGGCCATTGGCTCAAACGCCGAGGTGCAGAACATGCTCATGCGGCTCCTGGACTTCCTGAAAGCCCGGGGTATAACAAGCCTCTGCACGAGTCTCACCCACGGCAGTTCGCCCATCGAAATGACCGAGGTCGGCATCTCGTCCATCATGGACTCCTGGCTCCTGCTTCGCGAATCCGAATACAATGGCGAACGCACAAGGGTGATGTATATCCTCAAGTCTCGGGGCATGGCGCATTCCAACCAGGTCCGGGAATTCGTCATCTCGAACAAGGGCATCGATCTGACTGACGTATACGTCGGGGCCGGCATGGTCTACACCGGCGCGGCCCGCCTGATGCAGGAGAGCAAGGACGAGGCAGAGACCTTTGCACGTTCGCAGGAAACAGGCCGCTTAAAGATGGAGCTTGACCGGAACCGGAAGATTATGGATGCGAAAATCAGCGAACTTCGCGCAGAGTACGACTCAAAAGAGCAGGAGCTCAAGAGTGCGATCCTTCAGCAGGAAATAAAGGATAAGATTCTTGCAGCCGACCGCGGGATACTCGCGAAGAAACGGAAGGCGGACGCGTGAGAACCATGTTAGCTTGCGGACTGCGGAATTAAACCCGTGAAGAAGCCGAAGTACATTCAACAGTTCTCAATTACCCGGAGGATAATGATGAAGAAAAAATCCACCACAAAGCGAATTGCCAAACCGTCCGTCAAAAAGATAAAGGAGGTTCCGTCCGACTTGTGGAACCTCAAGCTCTACGTCGCGGGACAGACGCCCAAGTCCATCGCGGCCTTTCAGAATCTGACAAAAATCTGTGAAAAGTACATGCTGTGCCGGTACAAAATCGAGGTGGTGGACCTGCTCGAGAATCCGCAACTGGCAAAGGGCGATCAGATACTGGCGGTCCCGACCCTCGTGAGGAAACTGCCTGTCCCGGTCAGGAAGATCATCGGTGACCTTTCAAATACCGAACGGGTCCTCGTGGGACTCGACCTGCGCCCGGCAAAATAGAGGAGAACACATGACGGCATCTCAAATAAAGTCGTTTGCGAAAAATCTGAAAAAGACCTCCAAGGTCGGCGATCGCCGTAAATACGTCCTCAAGCTGTACATTACAGGATCCACTCCTCGTTCAACCAAGGCCATCATGAACATCCGGCAGATCTGCGAGGAACACCTCAAAGGCCACTACGAACTCGATATTATCGACGTCTTTCAACAGCCCGTCCTTGCCAAGGGCGAACAGATCATCGCCGCGCCTACGCTCATCAAGAAGCTTCCGCTGCCGCTCCGAAGATTCATCGGCGATATGTCGGACACGGACAAGATCCTAATCGGCTTGGATTTGAGGCCGATAAATACGCATCAGGACTGACCTGAAAGTAAAAGGCTGTGAATAATTGATTTTTCTCATTCCTCAGCACTGAGTCTTCGACCGTCGCCCGCATTTATTCCGAGGAACATACGATGAAAAAGACAAAATTGAAAGAAGCCAACCATACCACGGCGCACTCGCGAAAAAGCACGAAGAAGCGAGGCAAGCCCGCCAAAACTTCCGCGTCACGCGCATCCCGGTCGAAGAATGATGCAAAGGCTTCTCTTCTTCTCGAAGTCGCCGACCTTCGTCTTCGCCTGAGCGAAGCGGAAGAGACCCTGACCGCAATCCGGAAAGGCGAAGTCGACGCCGTTGTCGTTTCAGGACCCCAGGGAGATCAGGTCTATGCGCTCAGGGGCGCTGAGCAGCCATACCGCATTCTCGTAGAGTCCATGAACGAAGGGGCACTCTCCCTGACAGAAACCGGATCCATCATCAACTGCAACAGGGCTTTCGCAAATATCGCGGGCTCACGCTCCGGCATGCTGGTCGGCAAATCGTTCAAGAACATGGTTTCGAATAAAGACAGGAGGAAATTCGAAACGTTCTGGGAGCAGGCGGTTGAAGTAGAAGCAAAAACCGAAATAGAGCTGGATTTCAACGGCCGGAAAATCCCGACCTACATATCGGCAAGTGCCCGGATGCAAGAAGCGGAGTGCTGGGTGTTCGTCGTGGTTACCGACATCACCGAACGGAAGCGCACCGAGGCAGAACTATCGAACTATCGGCGGCATCTTGAACGCATGGTGGATCAAAAGACCGAACAGGTTCAGGCGATGAACGAAGAGCTTCAAACGGTGAACGAGGAGCTTCAAACCGCCAATGAAGAGCTTCTTGCGACCAATGAAGAACTCGCCGCAAAAACAGCGGAACTTGGGACCCTTATCAACTCGATGTCCGATGCCGTGATCTATTCCGATACAAAGCGACGGATCCTTCTTGTGAACCCGGCCGCATCGACGATGTTCGGTTATTCCCAGGACGAACTGGTGGGGAAAACGACAGGGATTCTGCACGCGAATCAGGACGACTTTGAAAGAATCGAAGGGGAACGATACAAATTTCATGTGAAAAAAAATCAGCCCGCCTTCGCATTACAGTACCATCGCAAGGACGGGACAATGTTTGTGGGCGAAACTCACGTTGCTCCCGTTATGAGTCCAAAGGGCGCAGCCATCGGGTTCATCAGCATTCATCGAGACATCACCGAACGCAAGCTGGCGGAAGAGGCGCTACGACAAAGCGAGGAGCGCTTCCGCGCACTGACGACGGCCAGCGCGGATGTCATATATCGCATGAGTCCGGATTGGAGCGAGATGTACCAGTTCCGTGGCCGGGATTTTATCGCCGACACAGGGAAGCCAAACCGCAATTGGCTTCAGGAATACATTCACCCGGACGATCAGTCGCACGTACAGGCGGTCTTCAACGAAGCCATTCGGACCAAGAGCTTCTTCGAGCTGGAACACCGGGTCTTGCGAGTGGACGGTACATTGGGCTGGACGTTCTCGCGTGCGATCCCGCGGATGGATGCGAACGGCGAAATCGTCGAATGGTTCGGTGCCGCCAGTGATGTTACCGAGCGCAAGCGGGCGGAGGCGGACTTGCAGAAACTCTCCGAAGACATGGCGGCAAGAAACCTGGAGCTGGAAGCTGCGAACAAGGAACTGGAAACCTTCAGCCATTCAGTATCGCATGACTTGCGAGCACCCCTTCGGCACATATCGGGATTCGCCAAAATGGTATATGACCAGTATGCGGACAGCCTCGATGCGCGAGGTAAGGACTATCTTGACCGCATCAAAAAAAGCTCTGACCAAATGAGCCAGCTTATTGCAGATCTGCTGCGGCTGTCGCACATATCACGTCAGGATATCATGCGGAGGGATTCTGATCTGAGCCGTCTGGCGTCTGCCGCTATGCGCAGCATCCGTGAAACCGCTCCTGCGAGAAACGTCGAAGTTATCATCGCTGAAGGACTGCGCGCATTTATTGATCCCAACCTCATGATGATAGCGCTTACAAACCTTTTTAATAACGCCTGGAAATTCACTTCGAAGACTGAGAATGCGCACATTGAGTTCGGGGCCATTGAAAAAGACGCGGAGACTGTTTACTTTGTCAGAGACAACGGCGCCGGGTTCAATCCTGCTTATACCGAACAGATGTTTCTACCCTTTCGGCGGCTCCATACCGAACAACAGTTCGAGGGAACGGGAGTCGGCCTCGCCATCGTCGATCGGATCATTCGCCGACACGAAGGAAAGGTCTGTGCCGAGGGAGAAGTTGATAAAGGGGCCACGATCTATTTCACGCTCGGACAGGAGCAAGGACTGAGTGAATAACCGCAAGACACATGCCAATATCTTCATTCTTCACTAACCATCCGTATGCGGTTCTCAGCCAGTGGAGATTTTAATGCTACCAACAATCCTCATCATCGATGACAACGAGAACGACGTCCTGATAACGAAATTGGCACTCGTGAAGATTGGGCGGGATTTCAGGATGGAAGTCGCTGTGAGCGGAGAAGCAGGCCTCGCGCTCATCCGGGATGAAAAAACACGGCCGACCCTAATCCTTCTCGACCTGAAAATGCCCGGGATCGATGGTCTCCAGGTCCTGCGCAAGATACGCGAAGACTCGAGTTTGAGCAGCATTCCCGTGGTCATCGTCACGAATTCCGATCTGGAATCGGACAAACAGGCATCCTTCAAGGCGGGGGCAGACGGTTTTCTGCACAAAGCAATAGACCTCAATCAATTCCGGGAGGATCTAGAATGCCACTTAGAACGCTGGCTGGATGGGAATACGCGTCATCTGTGAAAAAATCAATACTATTATGTTTCAACCAGGATTCTTTGCCCTCGTCATTTTAATTGCGGATAAGTAAGTGTACTCTTCGACAGCCCGACCGCTCATGTTCCAGATAGTGCCACCTTATAACGCTTTCGCAATCCACTCAATCGTGGCAAGCAACGCGACATGATATACTCGCTTCCTTATCCATGAGTATAATTCTGAATGAACGAGGATAGTGCTAACGTTAAATACTGACCCTGGAGACGCTTACTCCCCGGCGTAAAATTTGCTATCATTAGATCAGGCTCGCATGGGCTGATCGCTGCGCCGGAGAAAGCGCATGCAGCAGTGTAAAGGGAGGATGTCAATGAAAATACGGAAAAGCATCTTTAAAATATACCTAGTGGCGAGTTGTGTCCTGGTTATCCTTGGTGCCTGGTCCCCTGTTTTTGCCGAACCCCCGGCGGGAACAACGGAAAGCATGAAGCCCCCCCTGGATATCGTCAACAAGACCGGGATCAAGGTCGTTGCACAGATAAATTCCGCCGAGATCTTCTCGAACGGCGTGAATAGGCAGGTCATGGGCGTCAAGAACCTCTTCGACAACTATACTTCTTCCGGCATGCTTCCGGGGAAGGACTTTGAGATCGTCATGGTCTTCCGGGGAGATGGAGGGTCTGCGCTGTTGAACGATGACGCCTACGCCAAACGAGTCGCCCAACAGCAGGCAACAGGCAATCCCAACCGGGGAGTGCTCGAGGCGATGAGCAAGGGCGGGGTAAAGATGTACGAGTGCTCCATGACCATGAAAGGAAGAGGCTATCGGCCCGAAGACCTCTTCCCCTTCAGCAGGGTCGTCGTCACCGGCATCGGCGCAATCGTTGATCTCGAAAAATCCGGCTACCTGCAGATCACGCCTTAGCGCGGGCGATGCATCGGGCTGAGCGTGCGTCGGGACGCTCGCCCGTGCAGGCCGGAGCAACAGGGAGTTTTCTCTTTTCCATTCGTTCAGGTCATGCTATAGTCCCTTCCATGTCTGATCCCAAAGCCTCGCGCCTTCCGTTCCACTATGCCTGGGTGATCGTGGTCACCGGCACGCTCTGTATCCTGGCGTGCCTCGGCTTAGGACGATTCGCACTCGGCATGCTGCTCCCGTCCATGGCCGCTTCGCTCGGCCTCTCCTATTCCCAGATCGGGTTCATCAGCACCGGCAACTTCATCGGCTACCTGATCTCGGTGCTGCTCTGCGGCAGGATCGCGAAGCGGACCGGCTCCCGCCGTCTGATCGTCATCGCGCTCGTGGCCATCTGCCTTACCATGGCGCTCATTAGCCGGGCGCACGGCTTCGGCGCTATCCTGATTCTGTACTTCATCACCGGGATGGGAAGCGGCGCCGCGAACGTGCCGGTCATGGGGCTCATCACCGCGTGGTTCGACCGCTGCATCCGCGGACGGGCGGCCGGGTTCGTGGTGATCGGGAGCGGGTTCGCGATCATTCTTTCCGGAAAACTGATCCCGGCCGTGAACAGGGCCATCGGGCCGGAGGGCTGGAGAACGAACTGGCTGATCCTGGCGGGCATCGTGGCATTGATCGCGCTGGTCGCGCAGGTCTTTCTCAGGGATAAGCCCGAAGAGCGAGGGCTCGTACCGCTCGGCAGCGAAGACCGGGAGATGACGTGCGTCCCGCAGTCAGCGGCTGATGGGGGCAGCATCTACAGAAACAAGACGCTCTATCTGCTCGGTTCGATCTACTTCTTGTTCGGGTACACCTACGTGATCTACGCTACCTTCATCGTGACCGCGCTCGTGAAGGAGCGGGGCTTTTCCGAGGCAATCGCGGGGAATTTCTGGTCCTGGGTGGGATTCTTGAGCCTCTTCTCCGGGCCGGTTTTCGGCACGCTCTCGGACAGGCTCGGCAGGAGGGCCGGGCTCATGATCGTGTTCTCGCTCCAGATGCTCGCCTACCTGCTGGTCGCGGCAAAGCTTCCGCCGATCTTCCTTTACCTGTCCATCGGATGCTACGGCGTCGTGGCCTGGTCAATCCCTTCGATCATGGTGGCTGCGGTGAGCGAATACGTGGGCGTGGACAAGGCTCTCGCGGCCTTCGGCTTCATCACCTTCATCTTCGGCCTGGGCCAGATCTCGGGGCCGTCGATAGCCGGGGTTCTGGCAGAACGGACCGGCAGCTTCTCGTCCAGTTTCTTCATGGCAGCGGCCTTTGCAGCCGCCGCGATCCTGCTCACGAGCTTTCTCCGCAAGCCGCACGACGCCTAGGTCCCGGGATCGAATGCCTGGGTCAAAAAAAAGCCGCCGCATCTCTTGATGCAGCGGCTGCGAAGCGCTTATTTACCAGCTTCATGCAACTTTCCTCCGTAGCCCATGCTATTCAGGTAATTAGTTTCAGTGCAGAGCCGCGGTCCACTTGGATAGTGTCATCGGTGCCTGCCTGCTGTAGATAGTTTACCTAACCCCGCACCTGCCTGCCCCCTTGTCCGCCGCGATAGGACGGCGTCCGCGTTACAGAACCGCCCCTGAACGACCCGGAACGCTGGCTCGGCACACTAACCCGGCCGTCATTACGGTAAGCAGGCGCGTAGAATTGCCTTTCCGGCGAGCGAGATGAGATAGAAGACCGCGCACCTCTATAACCGCCGGAACCTGCGCCGTAGTAAGTCCTGTCCCCTGCGACAGGCGATGATGAGCGGCGAACTTCTCGGTTCGAGATGTTGCCTTCCGGGCCCCGATTGGCCCGCTGTCCCTGAATGCTCCTGGAGTAAATGTCGCTCGCGCTCTTCCTGGCATCAGGTGTGTTGTTTGCGGTTATTCTGGGGTCTCGGTTCATCGAGGCTCCCGGGGTGACGTCACGAAGCCCCGCCAGGGCTGTCCTCTGATGCATATCGGAGAAGCTCCTGAACCGGTCTCCGTCCCCGGTCCTGAGCGTGGTTATGGGCCTCACATGGCCTTCTCTTGTCATCGTGACGGGAGAAACGAGCACCCGTGTCCTGGTGACGGGATCGAACGCGTGGTTGGTCACCAGGTGCCTGCCACCACCCACGAAGACGTGCCTCCCGCCTGGTCCGACAAAGAACGGCGGGCGCACGACCACGGTCGTGAAGGTATGGCAGATATAGAACCCCGGGAACCAGACGCCGAACCAGAATGCCGGGTAGGGCACCCAGTCATAAAGGTAAACGTAGTCCGTCGGTGGCGGATAGTAGGTGACAATGGGCGGCCCCTGATCATAATAGTAGTTGTTGATCATGGTTGGGTTGGACGGCGCCGTCGCCGCTTGCGGCGCCTCTGTTGGCATGTTTCCTGCGCCGGCCGGGGTCGGGAGGTTCTCCTCCGCGATCAGCGAATAGAGCCCGCGCGTAGCCTCGTCAGTACTCATCTGCAGTTTGTTATCGCTCGCCGCTTGTGCGATCGCGGCCTGGATCTGGCCCACGATCTCGGGTGTCACGGGATAGTCCGAGAGCCACCCGTTCAGCGGCACGATGCCGGCCTCGGCGAGGAGGGTTTCAGCGCTTGATTCGTCGGTGGGTGAACCAAGGTTCAGTTTGACAGCCAGCTTGATGGCGAAATCGCCCTCGCGCACCAGCGTCTGGGCTACAGGAGGGGCCTGTTGGCTTTGCGAAGATTGCGACCCGTAGTCTGCGGA
>DATIZR010000113.1 GCA_035516965.1 Nitrospirota bacterium | reverse complement strand
TGAGCAGGGGGGAGCTGTTCGCGCCGTGCATTTCATGGCAACCCGTACATTCGGCGACGCCGCCGCTATGGAATGCGAAGCTGAGTCCGCTCAGGCCGAATACGATCGCGGCTGCAGCGACAAGGATGATGCTTAATTTGGACATTTTCATTACGTCCTCCATGGTGGAAGTGCTCCGGCAGCCCGGCCGTCCTGTGTCTATGTGTTTACAGGACCCGAAGACTTTGTGCCCCCACCTTACGATGGGTTTACCCTTTCGGAGGACAAATCGTGCCTGAAGTGCTTAATAAACCTACATTTAACTGCATAACACGAAAGACCTGTTTCAAGCGTTTGATGGGATTTTGGATAAACCAGGCAGTATTTAGACAGTATTACCGAGGAGAAAAAGGCAGTATCAATGAACAAAAAGTAGCATAAATATTTTAGATTGTCAAGCCGATTTTTTTTTGATAAATGGCTCGGAATTCTACCTATATATAAGTAATCGCGCAAGAAAAGGAAAAAAGGGGAGACTTCCAACATGTTTGCAGAGAGAAATGTAATTCGTCAAGTAATTCAGAAGTAGTATTTTTTTTAACAACTATCTCAGAATATACATTTTACGAATAGGCATTCCGTAGTCGTCCGGGTAATACATTCCCCCTCTTCGGAAAGTATTGTTGGAGTGGGCGGCAGATTCGTTGGATTGAATTGAAAGATTCCGTCACGGGATGGGTGGCCTATGGGTGACGTACAGCGTAGATCAAATACTCCACATTCCCGTCCTGCCCGGTGATGGGCGACGGAGTGACGCCTTTCACCTCGAAACCGAGGCTGGCGATGAAGTTCCTGATCCGCTCAACGGCGGCATTCCTTGCAGCATCGTCCCGCACGATCCCGCCTTTCCCCACTTGCTCCCTTCCGACTTCGAACTGGGGCTTGATGAGCGCGATGAGGTCTGCTCCGGGGTTGAGGAACCTCATGACCGAGGGGACGACCTTTTCGAGCGAGATGAATGATGCATCAATGACAACGATGTCGATTGGCACGGGAATGAGCGAAGGTTCCATAGCCCTGATGTTGGTGCGCTCGATCACGACAACCCGCGGGTCCTGTCTGAGTTTCCACGCCATCTGGCCGTAGCCCACGTCCACGGCATAAACCTTCTTGCAACCGTGCTGGAGGAGGCAATCCGTAAAGCCGCCCGTCGAGGCACCTACATCCAGCGCAGTCATCCCCTCGACCCGGACGGGGAACTCCCTGAGGGCGGCCTCGAGCTTCAGCCCTCCCCTGCTCACGTAGGGAAGGGAGTCGCCGATAATCCGGACCTCTGCATCAGCAGACACGGGCGATCCCGCCTTGTCCTGCTTCTGGCCGTTCACCAAGACCTGTCCGGCGCCGATCAGCGCCTGCGCCTTCTCGCGGCTCTCTGCCATGCCGCGGTCAACGAGGAGACGGTCGAGACGGAGCTTCTCCGGCT
Organism: Nitrospirota bacterium; assembly: GCA_035516965.1. Lineage (NCBI taxonomy): Bacteria > Pseudomonadati > Nitrospirota > Nitrospirota bacterium. The sequence continues at coordinate 7,226 of DATIZR010000113.1, read as the reverse complement.
TCTCTCTTTTGTTTTCGGTGGTCATGCTCAAATCCAGCAGAAATAGTATCGGAAGGGATAAGCAATGGCAAGGAGATTCTGCTGCATCCTGCAGGGCGGAGAACTGCCCGGGTCGGGCATTCCCTACTTCCCGAGGGGCTCGAACTTCCTCCCTCCCCTCTCCACGAACTTGCTGAAGAACTCCACGTAGTGCAGCCTGAGAGAGTGGATGGTGGGCGAGAAGACGCCGAGAACGATGTTGAGAATGTGCAACAGTGCTGCAACCGCGACCCCGATGACAACGTCTCCCATCTCGCCGGCAAGCCTGTTCGCCACATAGGCGAGAAGGACCGACGTCAGTCCGATCGCCATGATCCTGACATAGGAGATGATGTTGCCGATGCTCTTGAGCAGCTCGAGCGGCGCCAGGATGCCGCCGGTAAAGAACAGGAACGGCGTCATGACCAGAATGGCGATGATGATTGGCCGGGAGAGCAGCTTGGGGAAGAAGCCGAAGAAGGAGGCAAACACGGCAATCATGCAGAGAATGATAACGATGTTCAGCAGCTTATAAATGCCTTCCCTCCGAACATGCTTCCTGAACGCCGTGATCACCCCGAGGACGAGGCCGAGCAGGATATGCACCACTCCCGCGGAGAGCGCAAAAATAATCATGGGCACGATCGCGGTCCTGCGCTCGACCAGAAGCGGCTCGAGTCCGAAGAGCCTGGTGCCGAGGTCGCCGAAGAATTCGCCGTACAGCAGACCGAACAGGACCGTATACGCCGATGATATAAGCAGGACCTGGGAAGCATCCCGTATATCCTTGTTCGTCTTATAGCGTTTGCGCAACACGACGGCTAGGACCGCGAGAAGAACGCCGTATCCGGCGTCGCCGAGGATCATACCGAAGAAAACGGGGAAAAAGATGCCGATGAACGGCGTGGGATCAAAGGAGGTGTACGCGGGAAGCGGGAGCAGCCTTCCGAAGAGCTCAAAGGGCCTGAAGTAGGGGGGGTTCATCAGGACGACGGGGGCATGCTCGAGCTCCTTCTCGCGTACGTGCTGCTCCTCCAGAACGACCTCCATGCCGAAGGATGCTTCCAGCTGGGCTTTCAGCCTTGCCACATCATCGGCAAGCATCCAGCCGCGGACGAAAAAGCATAGTTTTGTCTGGCAGACGGAGGCTGTCGCAACCAGAAGCGAGATCCGCTCATCCACCCACTCCTGAACGCGCCGATAGATCGGCATCCAGCGACGGCCCAAGTCCGCAAGCTCCCGGTCCACGGCCTCAGCCTTCATCGATACCTCCAGGGACTTTGCTTCCAGATACGTGATCTTCTCGGGAAGGGAGAGGTCGTCGAACACAGGAGGGAACTCCAGCTCCGGAACACGCTCCCGGGTCAGCGTCTTGCTCACGGATTCCGAGATGTTCTTTTCTATGGTGATCATGCCGGCGAGCGTTCCGTCTCCTGCCGGAACGGTATACATTTTGAAATTCCCATTCGTCAATTTCTCAAGTTCCGCCCGGATATGTTCGACGCCGGTCTGGTCCTTGATCGTAAGCCCGATAATATCGAAGCTCGGCGGCGTATGCGCGAGCCGGAAGAGCGACTCTAAGGTGCTCAAAAAATCCGCAAACCGGCCGAGTTCCTTTTCTTCACTTATGAGCCGTGCTTTTTCTTCGTGAAGCGTCCTGGCCTCCTGGAGATGCTTTTCTATCGTATGGAGAATGGTACCGAGGATCGGCTGAGGTTCGATATAGCTTGTCCTTACGGCAGCCGAGGGGAGGTAGGTAAAGAGCTGATCGATCTTGCGCCGCAGATCATCCAGAAAGAGACGTTCGAACAATGCGCGTTCCCGCTCATCATGGAGAAAAGGCCTGACCTCTTCCCCTCTCCCTCCTTCCGCGATATCGACAGGTTCCGGTTCGATCTCGAGGACCTTCAACTGCCCGAGGAGGGTAAGCACATCCTGCAGCATTCCCTTCGGCCCGACGATCTCGACCTTTGACATTCTGGCGAGCATGAAGCATCTCCGCAGGAATTCCGATCGGCTCTTTGTCTTCGAGTCTCTTTATTTTAAGTGTAGCAGAAATGGTGCAGAGGCCGCAGGGAACGGTTTCAACTTCTCCTAACTATACAACTTGTGGGAAAGTGGCGGGAAAAAAGGAAGAAGAAGCGGTCAAAAAAAATTACCCTCGTCCTTCTGGGGAGAGAGTAATTGCGAAGGACATCCAGAAACCCGCACTTCTTACGCGTCCTTTGCTTTGAGTGAGGCCACCGACGCCACGGGGGCGACAGACTTGAGCCGCGATCGGTCGAGAAAATCCCTGACCGACTGGTAGATGCCGTCCGCGTCCAGACCGTATTTCTTCCGGAGTACCGCCTGCGTGCCGTGTTCTATGTAGGAATCGGGAAGGCCGATGCGATGGCTCTTGACCCCCGTTACGCCCCTTGTGTCGAGGCATTCCAGCACGGCACTTCCAAAGCCGCCCAGGAGCGCATGCTCCTCCACGGTCACGATCCTGCCCGCAGCCCTCGCGACCTGGAGCAGGAGCTCTTCGTCGAGAGGCTTTACGAAGCGCGCATTCACCACGGCCACCGACACTCCTTCCGCCGCAAGCCGCCTCGCCGCTTCCATCGATGGATAGACCATATTGCCGATCGCGATGACGGCGACATCACTGCCGTCGCGCAACAGCTCCCCCCTGCCGATCTCGAGGGTCTTGATCTCTTGGTCCATGGGAACGCCGTAGCCGGTCCCGCGGGGATAGCGCACCGCCGTCGGCCCGGGATGCTCGACCGCGGTCTTGATCATGTGCTGCAGTTCGTTCTCGTCCTTGGGCGCCATGACCACGATGTTCGGCACGTGGCGCAGATAGGCCAGATCGAACACGCCGTGGTGTGTGGGTCCGTCCTCTCCCACGAGACCCGCCCGGTCGAGCGCAAGCGTGACCGGCAGGTTCTGGAGACAAAGGTCGTGGACCACCTGGTCGTAGGCGCGCTGGGTGAACGTGGAGTAGATGGCCGCAACGGGGTGCATTCCCTCGACGGCGAGCCCGCAGGCGAAGGTGACGCCGTGCGACTCGGCGATCCCCACGTCAAAGAACCGGCCGGGAAACTTCTCGGAGAACTTGTCGAGACCGGTGCCTTCGGACATGGCCGCGGAAATAGCGACGATCCGGTCGTTGTCCTCGGCCAGCTTGATCAGGGTCTGGCCGAAGACCTCGGTATAGCTCAAGACCGCCTGCTTTTTCTTCGCCTTTCCCGTTTCCCGGTCGAAGGGCGGCGTGCCGTGGAACTGAGACGGGCTGCACTCGGCGAACTCGCAGCCCTTGCCCTTCTTCGTGACCACGTGCACGAGCACCGGCCAGGTGAAGTCCTTGATGTTGTGAAAGGTCTGGAGCAGGTGGTCGATATTGTGCCCGTCGATGGGCCCCACATACTGGAAGCCAAGGTCCTCGAACAGCATGCCCGGCGCCACCAGCCCCTTGATGGAGTCCTCCGTCCTCTTCGCCAGGTTGAACATGGCCTCGCCGACCTTGGGAATGCCCTGGAGGAAGTGCTTGGTCTCCAGCCGCAGCTTCGTGTAAAAGTTCCCGGTCATGAGCCTGCTGAGGTAGGATGACAGCGCGCCCACGTTGGGCGAAATGGACATCTCGTTGTCGTTCAGGATGACGACGAGGTTCTTTTTCAGATGCCCGGCCTGGTTCAGCCCCTCGAAGGCGAGCCCCGCCGATATGGAGCCGTCGCCGATGACCGCGATCACGCGGAAGTCCTCGCCCTTGATGTCCCGCGCCGCGATCATGCCCAGGGCCGCGGAAATGGACGTGCTGGCATGGCCCACGTCGAAATGGTCCGCCGGGCTCTCCTCCCGTTTGGGGAAGCCGCTGATGCCGCCGTACTGCCGGAGCGTCGGGAACTCGGCGCGGCGTCCCGTCAGGATCTTGTGGGCATAGGCCTGATGGCCCACGTCCCAGACAATGCGGTCCTTCGGAGTGTCGAAGGCATAGTGGAGGGCGATCGTCAGGTCCACGACGCCGAGGCTCGAAGCGAGATGCCCCCCTGTCTTGGACACGACGTCGATGATCTCTCCGCGGACCTCGGAAGCCAGCTCCGGCAGTTCTTCCTCCGGAAGCATCCTCAGGTCCTGCGCGCTGTTCACTTTGTCGAGAATCATGGTTACCTCATAGGAAAGCCAAATTACAAGATTCAGGTCCCAGTACATCCCAGGCATCAGAACTCGAACTTCTCAAGCTTCGGTGCCGGGATATCGAAATTTCCGGAATCAGTTATCTCACAGCGGGAATTTAATTTACTCTATTGATGATGTACTTCGCCAGCTCTCTGAGCGGGTCGGCTTTCCGGTCGAAATCCTTGAGAGCCGCCAGAGCCCTGTCCGCGACCTCCCCTGCCCTGCGCCGCGACTCCTGAAGCCCGTAGAAGCTCGGGAAGGTCTTCTTCCCCTTTTTTATATCACTGCCCACGTCCTTACCGATCTCCTCCTGCTTGCCGGTGATGTCGAGGATGTCGTCTGCGATCTGGAACGCGAGCCCCACCATCTCTCCGTAGCGGGTCAATGCGGCGAACTGGCGCTTCCCCGCCCTGGCGTACAGCGCGCCCGCGCGGACCGATGACCGGATCAGGGCGCCTGTCTTGTGGGTGTGGATGTATTCCAGCGTCGGGAAATCGACCTCCCGGCCCTCGGACTGGATGTCCACGACCTGTCCGCCGATCATCCCGAAGACGCCCGAGGCCGTTGCGATCTCCCTGGTGATCGTGATCAGCCGGCTCGCGGGGATTGCCCTGGTTCTCCGGGGATGGGAGAGCACTTCGAACGCCAGGTTCAGCAGGCCGTCGCCCGCCAGGATCGCGATCGCCTCGCCGTACACCTTGTGGCACGTGGGCCTTCCCCGGCGAAAATCGTCGTTGTCCATGGCCGGAAGGTCGTCGTGGATGAGCGAGTAGGTATGGATGAGCTCCAGCGAGGCCGCGATCGGCAGCAGGTCCGTGGTCTTCGCGCCGAGCGCCTCGGCTGCCGCTAAGGCCAGGATGGGCCGCACGCGCTTCCCGCCGGCGAACAGGCTGTAGCGCATGGCCTCATGCACGGCTGGCGGGAAGGTCTTCTCATTCGGGACCAGTTTCTGAAGCGTCCGGTCGACAACGTCCTTTTTTCTTGCCAGGTATCCCTTGATGTCCATGACGGCGGCCTACTCTTCCTCTTCCCGGAACGGTTGTGCGGTCACGATGCCGGCCTTGTCCTTAAGCAGCACTTCAACCCGGCGCTCGGCTTCCTCCAACCGCTTGTTGCAAATCCGGGAGAGCTTGACGCCCTCTTCGAACAGCTTCAGGGAAAGGTCAAGCGACAGGTCGCCTGATTCGAGCTCTTTGACGATCTCCTCGAGCCTCGCAAGCGCGTCCTCAAACTTTTTTTCTGCCATAGAAAATGCCTCGGGATAAACCGCAGGAAAGAAAAAAAGAGACTGAAATGAATTATATCCGGAAGATAGCTGCAAATCAAGAGAAATGCTGTTTTTCTTGGAGAAAAACCCTTAAATTCCGGCAACAGCATCCCGATACATAATATCGAATACGAATATCCAGCCCGACTTATGATCAGCTCATTGAGGTCTCAGATCAACGCGGAATTGTTGGTTGAGATCCGGAATTCCCCGTTAATACTCCTTCCACAGCTCAAGCACGTTTCGGGATGAACGGAATCCGATCTGCCTGAGCGCTCCTGCGTAGGGACTGCTGCCGGCGGTCTGTCCATTGATCGTCTCGACCGTGACCTTCCGGGGCGGGTTGAACTCACGGGAAAGAAGTTCCTTGAACATGCCGAAGTAGTCGGGCAGGCCGGCATCGTCGGGGTCCACGAAAATATCGAGGCTCCTGCCGAGCCGTCTGGATATCATGACCAGCCGGGTTCCGTGATATACCAGCTGGTTCGAAGGAATGCGGCTGGGAAGCCCTTGAGAGCTCTCCAGGGCAAGGCCGCAGAGCGAAACGGGGTCGATGGCGCTGATCCAGAACACGGCATCCTGAGGCAGCGGCTCACGGAGCATCCGGAGCGCGTCCGGGGAAATAAACTGCGGGCCTCTGATGCCTTCGAAAAAATAGCCGGACAGGACCTCTCCGGACATCTCCATGAGGCGCAGGGATCTGAAGATCGCCCGCCACCGGAGGGACGGCAACTCGTTCGCCAGCAGTTCCCGGAAGATAACGCCGTAACGACGGAGGACCTGGCGCGCCCGGTCCTTCGCCAGTTCCTCGTCTTCGAGGATGTCCCGCTGCCGGGGAGGAGCGTCGATCCGGAGCCAGTGCCCCTCGACCGGCCGCGATGCGTTCCACCGGTTGAACCCCGACCTTCTCGAAGCGAGCCTCGGCTCTTCCCGGAAGACAGCGGCCTTGAATCCTGTCAGGACACCCCTCCGGACCGGGCGAAAGGAATCGCTCGTCACATTCCCTTTCCATGCTTCCTTCCAGAGCAGTTCCGTGGCGCGCTCCGTATCAAGATGGGACCGTTCGGCGATCTCGAAGAAGCTGAACCTGCCGCGCCGGTCCGGGATCAGGTGCTCGAGGTCGCCGGCGTCCCCGGCCTGATCGGGCTCATGGTCCGTCCGGAAAAGCTCGAGGTCGCTTGCGAAGGCGAGGCTGATGCGCCTGCGGCCGCAGCCGAACCAGATCAGATCGCTGGAGCCCATGAGGCCGTCAAGCCATTCGCTGCGGTACTGCCGCATCCGGGAGGGGAGCAGGTGCTCTTCCCATTCGTCGGCCGGCGCGGGCCACCCGAAGAGCTGTTCCAGCCGCTGCTGCAGGTCCTCCCGGCTCTCCCCGCGCGGGATCACGCCCTGGAACGCCGCGAGGAACAGGACAAGGTGTCCCCGGGGAAGCGCCTCGAATGCCGGCTGGCGATAGCGGCGAGCCATGCGCAGCAGCATCTCGAGGTTCCGGGTGTCGCAGATCTCAAGTTCTGCGCTCTCCTCTCCGAAGCGGTCCATAATCACGCTCTGCGCCTCGATCAGGGGTTCGATCGCCTCATCGAGCCGCTCGGGCGTGACGCCCAGGAGATGCTGCACCTCCTGCTTCCGGACCGGGCCGTAGGAGCCGAGCCAGTCCGCGAGGAAGCTTGAAAGGTCGTACTCTTCGGACAGGACCGCAGTGTCGGGCAGATTGTGCAGATAGACCTCTGCTCTGCGCTTCAGGCTCTTTTCGGACTCGCCCGGCGAGACGGGCACAAGCGTA
>DATIZR010000112.1 GCA_035516965.1 Nitrospirota bacterium | reverse complement strand
AGGGCCTGGTTCTTCTTGAGCTGCTCGATCACGCCGATCTTCTCGTTGACCTTCTTGCGCTCGTCCTCGACCATCTTCACTTCCTTGAGCATGTTGTCCTGGTCGCGGATCTTTGCTTCTGCGTCTGCCTTGGTCCTGGTCAGCGTACTGATCTTATCGTTCAGCGAGTTGTAGTAGAACCACATCCCCAGCAGCGCAAGAACGAGGATGAGCAGGCCGAGGATCAGCTGCTGCTGGAGCTCAGTGACCTTCCGGGGAGGTTTCTTCTTTGTCGGGAGAAGGTTGATCTTGATCATCGGTCCCCTGGCCTCCTGATCGCAAGCCCCACGGCAATGGCGGACTGGGGACCGGCCTCCTGCAGCGACACCGCATTGAAGCGCTTCGGATCAACCTTGATGTTCTTGAAGGGGTTGGTGATCTCGACAGGGATCTCGATCCGCTCGGCGAGTACCTTGGTGAAATCGCCGATCCGGGCGCAGCCGCCGGAGACCAGAATGCGTGAAACCTGCTCGCTGCCGGTCGTTGACCGGAAAAAATCGAGGGATCGCTGCGTCTCGGCCACGATATCTTCCGTCACGGAAGCCATGACACCGGCGATCTGTTCCGGATCCGCGCCTTCGACCGGCTCGCCCCGCTTCACCTTCTCGGCATCCTCGTAGGTCAGGCCGAATTCCCGCTGGAACGCCTCGGTATAGCGGTTCCCGCCGACGGTAATATCCCGGGTAAAGATCGATGCACCTTCCTTCAGGATATTGATGTTCATGACGGAGGCGCCAATATTCAAAAGCGCCGTGATGCCCGACTCCATGTCGTAGTTCAGTTCATACATGTTCGCCAGCGCGAAGGCATCCACGTCGAGGACCGTCGGTTCGAGGCCCGCTTCCTTCACCAGATTAACGTAGTCGTTGATCTTGTCCTTCTTGACGGCCACGAGAAGCACATCGGCCTGCCCCTCCTGGGCGCCCGGTCCGATCTTCTGGAAGTCAACGTTCACGTCATCGATCGAGAAGGGGATGTACTGCTCCGCCTCCCATTTGATCGACTCTGCAAGCTCTTCATCGGTCATATCGGCGACGGAAATGCGCTTGATGATGACCGAGCTCCCGGAGACCGAGAGTACCACTTCCTTGGTCTTGATCTGCTGCGCAACCAGGAGCTCCTTGATGGCCTCCACCACGCGGCCGGCATCCATCACTGCGCCCTCCACGATCACCTCCGGAGGGAGCGGGACCATGCCGAACTTCACAAGATGATAGTTCCCCTTCGAGCCCTTCAGCTGCACGAGCTTGATGAAGGTGGACCCTATGTCCAACGCGATCGGTTCTGCTGTTTTAGAAAAAAACATGCCTGCTCCGCGAAAAAAAGCCTTACACGGCGTTCTTGCCCCTGATGATCCTCTCGATCGACTTCAGGTTGCTGTCATCGTATATGCGCCAGCCACGCCAGTCCCGCCCGACGCCCATCAGGAGCCCCTCGCTCTCCCACCGGAAGAGCGTCGCCCGCGAGATATCGAAACGGTCACAGATCTCTTTTGTTTTATACTTTTTCGAATTTTTGCGTTTGGCCATGGTACCCTCGTCAACGTAACTGGCGTGGTTGATGATACTAGTTATAGTGAGTATAGCTACTATAATACTTAAATACGACCTGTTGTCAAGGTGTTTTTTTGGTTAGAAAAGATTTTGCGATGGCAGAAAAGAGGCTGCGGAAGCAGTGGAGCGGCATCGGATCATGCGATCGACCGATAGATCGTAATGAAGTGACTGATGCTCCCGCCGAGAACGAAGAAATGAAAAATGACGTGGCCATATTTCATCCGGTGGCCAAGCGCATAAAAGAGAACACCGATGGTATACAGAACTCCGCCCGCGATCAACCAGATCAGGCCCGACACGGGAAGGACCCGGGCAAGCGGCCGGATCACGGCCACCGCGAGCCACCCCATGAGAATATAGAGTGACACAGAGAGGTACTGTTTGCGTGTTCTGAAAAGAACGTCCTGCATGAGCCCGACGATCGCGAGCCCCCAGATGATGCCGAACATCGTCCAGCCGCGGGGGCCCCGCAGGGAAACCAGAGTGAACGGCGTATAGGTGCCCGCTATCAACAGGTAGATGGCGGCATGGTCCAGCTTCTGGAAAAAAAGCCTTACCTTTCCCTGGAAGCTGTGATAGAGCGTTGAGAACGTGTACAGGGCTACGAGCGTTGTGCCATAGATACTGAAGCTCACGATCTTCCAGGTATCCCCTTTTGCCGCAGCGGAACTCACGAGAATGACCAAGCCCGCAATCGCCAGTGCCGCGCCGACCAGGTGCGTGATGCTGTTCAACCGCTCGCCTTGATACAAAGCCCCGCTCCTCTCTTCCTGCGCGGCTCTCAGGGAAACATCCCGGCACATGAGCGCGGCAAAAATAAAAAAAGGAGAGGTCTGAAGACCTCTCCTGATCAGGTTCCCGTGATGCTATACGCTCTCGCCGTGGGGCGTGGCGAAGGTCCCGGCGCGCCGCGCCGCCATATCCATCAACACGCGTTCGGTGCCGAACGCGCCCTGTTCGTACTTGCGGATCTTCAGCTTCTCGCGGGCGGTATCGATCAGCTTCAGCGTCAGCTCGAGGACCTTGCCGGCGTCCTCCTCGAAATAGAAGCCCGCGCCCACCATGTCCCACCACTTGTTCTCCATCAGGTCCCTGAGCGTTTTGCTGGCGCTCACCGGGGAGCCGGCGCCGAATATGATCGGTACGCCCGACGCCACGAAGTAGGTGCCGATCGCGATGGCTTTCTCGCTCATCCATTCGGGAGCGATGCCGACCGCCGGAAGGCCGCCGATATCGTCGCCGAGCCCGCCGGCTTCGGCGATGGCCGCGGCCACGGTCAGGATACGGGAGTTGTCGACACAAGATCCCATATGGAGGATCGGCGGAATGCCGATGGCCTCGCAGACTTCGCGCAGGCCGGGGCCCGCGTTCTCGAGTGCATTCTCCGGCGTCATGTAGCCGGCCTTGGCCGAGGCCATGGCGGAGCATCCGGTCTGGACCACAAGCACGTCGTTCTTGATCAGCTCGCGGCTCAGGAAATTATGCAGACTATCCTGGGTGACGCGCGGGTTGTTGCACCCCGCGAGACCGACAACGCCCCGGATTCGGCCGGCGATGATGGCGTCGTTCAGCGGCCTGAAGGACCCGCGGTACTGCCCTCCCTGCATGTATTCGATGTACTCATGCGAGAAGCCCGCGATCAGATCGGGAGGCCTGATATTGGCCTTCGTGACCAGCTCTTTTTTCCGGTTCGGGAAATTGTCGATCGCGAGACGGACGACCTTCTTCGCGAGGTCGAGGGCATGGTGCTCATCGTATTCGATGTGGATGGCGTCCTTCATCCTGCCCTTGGGCGTCGTCGTAACGACCTTGGTGTGGAATTTCTTGGACAGCTCGCCGATCGCGGGCATGATGCACTGCACGTCCACGACCATGGCTTCCACCATGCCCGTGAGAATGCCGAGCTCCTGCTGCAGGAAGCCGCCGGCCGTGGCGATTCCGTGCCGGAGCAGGATCTCGTTCGCGGTGCAGCACATGCCGACCAGCTTTACACCCTGGGCGCCCTTGGACTTCGCGTAGGAGATCAGTTCGGGATCTTCCGAAGCGACCACGAGCATCTCGGCGAATGACGGCTCATGTCCGTGGACCACGAGGTTCACGTGGTCCTCCTTGAACACATCGAGACTGGCGTTCGTCCTCACGGGCTTCGGGGTCCCAAACAGGATGTCCGAAATGTCGGTGCCCATCATGGACCCGCCCCAGCCGTCGGCGAGGGACGCGCGCATTGCGCCGAGCATGATATTGTTCATTTCCTGGTCCACGCCCATCGTGGTGCGGTGCATCATTTCGACCACTTCACGGTCAATAGCGCGGGGGGCGATTCCGAGCTTCTTCCAGATCTCCTGGCGCTTCTTGGGTGCCCGGCCCAGGTAAGCCAGCTCGCCGCGCTGCTGTCCGAACTGCTCCAGGAACTTGAGGGCGACCTTCTCGGCCACTTCGTTCACGGACTTGCCTTCGACATTGATGCCGAGATAGCCGGCAACACGGTTCAGCTTGCGTACGTCCTTGACCTGGAAGTCCTTGGCCTCGCCGCGCGCCACCGCGAGCAGCGTGTTCGCCAGGTCCCGGGCATGGTCGGAATGCGCCGCCGTTCCCGCGGCGACCATGCGGGCAAAATTCCTCGCGGTCACAACAGGCAGGGTTGCGCCGCATACGCCTTCGGCCTCTTCTTCCTTGCCGACCAGACGGCAGGGACCCATGTGGCACATCTTGCAGCACGCACCCTGATGGCCGATCGGGCAGGGCTTCAATCGTTCGGCCCGCTCGAACGCGGTTTCCAGCTTTTTCAGACCGGCCGCCTTAAGCAACACCTGAGCCGCCGGGTCAACTGATTTAAGGTCTTCTCTCATGGGCGATTGGAACTCCTTTCAGCATGAGGGACAGGAAGCCCTCTGGTATCAAAACCGTGGCATTATACAAAAAGGGAAGCAAAAATACCACAGAAAATTTTATAGCTCAATTTACAATTCTTATAGCTGGCGGCCGGCTACTGCTGGAGCGCCGGCTGCTGCGCCACCAGGACCTTGATCACTCCCGTGTTGGCGAGCATGCCCCGGTTCATTGCGAAGAGCAGGACGGTCGCCGACCTGCCGTAGGGCTTCGCCGACGCCGCCTTAACCGGTTTGAAGCTCCCTGGCCCGATCTTGCCGGCCTTCACCTTCTTCACGAGAGAGGCAATATCCTTTACCTTGAAGGCTTTGGCCTTGCCGATCGCTGCTGAGATATCGGAAGCGGCCTCCACGCCGTCCCTGATGCCGGCTGCGGCCGGCTGTGCCTGCGCAAAAATTTTCTGCGTGCCGTAGGTGTTCACGATGGTACCCTGCTTCTCATACAGTGCGGCCAGGGGAAGCACAAGATCGGCCTTCTCGGTGAGGGCGTTTGCATGACCCGCCAGAACAATGATCATGTCCGACGTGAAATCCGCGTCAGGAACGTTCCCGGCGATAAAGAGCGCCTTCATGCCCTTCTTCATCTCTTCATAGCTCTTGCCCATCTTCTTCGCCTTGGCAAAGCCCGGGGCCATCCCGCCCAGGCAGCCCATCTGCATGACGCCGAGCGCGTTCGCCTCGAGCATGAGCGGCATGACGCCGGCGCTCTTGACAAGCGCCAGATTCAGCGCCTGCAGGCAGGCTTCTTCACTGGCCGAGATGCCCGTTCCCAGCACGACCACCGGCTGCTTGGCCGCTGCATATGCCTTTGCTGCCGCGGCGATCTGTTCGACAGGCACCCCGGAGGCCGCTGCCGCGCTGTCCGTTGTCACGAGCGCCTTCTTCAGCGCATCGAGACCCTTCGCGGCCGGAGTTGCGCCTTCTGCCAATACCGCGGTCAGGAGCCCGCCCAGGAGAGCAGTGTCCGTGCCTGCCTTGAGCTGCAGCAGGATCGCGTTCTGATGATGCGCGAGATCGGTCTTCTCGGTGCTCACGACGATGAGCTTCGCGCCCGCCTGCGCGCGCCTGCGGATCATGACATCAACCTCCTGGAGCGACTGCTGCTTCTGCGACGGGTCGGCCCCGATCACGACAACACAGTCCGCGGCCGACAGGTCGGCCTGAGATGCAACGCCGATCCCCGCATCGCCGTAGACCGCGCGGAGCGCTGCGATCGCGCCGCCCGCGTAGGAGGATGCCGGTGTGTCGATGTTCGCGCTTCCCGATGCGGCGGCAAGCCTCTGGACCGCACAGGCCTCCTCGTTCGTAAGCGAGCCCGAAGCGATGAATCCTGCGTGGGCGCCGGCCTTCTTCAGGGCGTCGCCGGCGATCTTCGCCGCCTCTTCCCAGGTGGCCGGGACCAATTTCCCGCCCTGCTTCTTCAGAGGTGTCGTGATCCTGTTCCCCGATTTCAGGGAGTCAAAAGCGAACCGGCCGATGGCGCAGATATAGCCGTTCGATTCTTTCGTATTTACCTTCACGATGCGGCCGTCCTTCTTCGAAACGACCACGCTGCAGCCCGAGCCGCAGGCGGTGCAGACCGAGTCGGTCTTTTCAAGATCCCATTCCCGGCCGTGCTGCCAGCGGTCCCGCTCCATGATCGTGTTCACGGGGCATGCTTCCACGCAGGAGCCGCAGAAGGTGCAGCCGGATTCGTGGAGGGGCTTGTCCAGGGCGGTCGTGACCTTGGTCGTGATGCCGCGGCCCATGAAATCGAGCACATTCGTGTTCTGCTCCTTGCAGACCCGCACACACCGACCGCAGAGGATGCAGTAGTTGTTGTCGATGGTGATGAAGGGGCTCCGGTCGTTCAGCTCATAGTTGAAGCTTTTGCGGCCGAACGAGGACTCCCGGATACTCAGGTCCGCAGCGTAACGCTGCAGGTCGCAGTCGCCCGCCTTGGGGCAGGTCATGCAATCAAGGGGATGGAAGGAAAGCACCAAGTCGGTCACGAACTTCCGGATTTCCTCGACCTTCGGGGTCTTTGTCTGAACCTTCATGCCTTCCTTGGTGCGGGTCGTGCAGCCGGTGACCGGGGTCTTCATGCCCTCGATCTCGACCATGCACATGCGGCAGGCGCCCACGCCGCGCAGCTCCTTAATGTGGCACAGGTTCGGGATGTGGACCCCCACGGTCGCGGCGGCATCGACGAGGGTCATCCCCTCGGGGACCGATACGGCCCTGCCGTCGAATTCCATATTCACCATCTTGGTCGTCATAGCTTCCTCCGAAAAACAGAATCGTTCATTGTAAATGTGGGATTGAAAATTGAAAATATTTAATTTGCCGTTGGCAATTTGCGAAATATACTGATCCCTGCCTTACTGCTTCGCCCCCGACAGGACCGCGCCCGTGTCGTGGATGGAGCAGACCGGGACCTTGCCGGTCGGTCTGCCGCTGACGTCGCAGGTGCAGACCAGGGTCCGCACCGGCTCCTTGACCGCCTGCTCCCGCTCCTTTTCCACCACGATGACCGCACCCTCGGGGCAGACCTTGATGCACTCGCCGCAGTGGGTGCAGCGTTTCTGCCTGACGCGGTAAGAGGTGAACCCCGTCTTGCCCGGAACGAGCTTTTGTCCCTCGACAGCGAAGTCCTTGCAAACTTCGCGGCACTTGTCGCACATCGTGCACTTGTCAGGGTCGATCTCGTAGCGCACAAGGGCCGCGCACTCGAGGTGCGTGCAGACGCCGTCGATATGACGGAGCAGGTCGTCCCGGTGCTGGTTGAGGAACGCGGCAAGGATATCGGCGTGGTCCTTGCCCTTCTTGCACATGCCGCCGTCCTTCACGTCGACGGCGATGCGCTCGAGGAGCGCCGCGTCCTTCTTCGAGCCGTGGCCGGACTGGATGGCCTCGAAGATCTTGATCGCGTCGAAGATCCCGAGCTTGCAGGGATGGCACTTGGAGCACATGCCGTTCTTGGGATCGTCATAGTAGAAGAGCGCAAGCTTGGCCCGCGTGGCATTGACCGGGCACTTACTTTCCTGCTGCGACATGAGCCCCTCCTTTTTCGATCACGATGGCCTGGGTGGGACATACCGAGTAGCAGGCCTTGCATTTCGTGCAGTAATCCTGGTCGATGAAGAACCTGTCCCTGAGCTCGGTCACGGCGTCGAAAGCACAAGCTTGTTTGCACATGCCGCACAGGATGCAGTGCTCGGGCAGGATGCGGAAGGAGCCCAGCCCCTGGCATCTCTTGGCGCGGCAAAACTTGTCGTTCACGTGCTCTTCGTACTCTTCCCGGAAATATTTGATCGTGGAGAGGACCGGATTGGGCGCGCTGTTGCCGAGGCCGCAGAGGGACCCGGCAACGACCAGCTTGCCCATCTTTTCGAGCCGTTCGATATCGCCTTTTTCCCCCTGTCCTGACGTGATCTTGTCCAGCAGTTCGTACATCTGCCAGGTGCCGACACGGCACGGCGGGCACTTGCCGCAGGATTCGCTCTTGGTGAAGGAGAGGAAGTACTTTGCCACGTCCACCATGCAGTCGTCCTCGTCGAGGACGACCATGCCGCCCGATCCCATGATGGAGCCCACGCTTGCGAGCGTATCGAAATCGGCGGGCATGTCGAGGAACTGGGCCGGTATGCAGCCGCCCGACGGGCCGCCGGTCTGGACGGCCTTGAATTGCCTGTCCGGGTTCAGCATGCCGCCGCCGATGTCG
This sequence comes from Nitrospirota bacterium, assembly GCA_035516965.1. NCBI lineage: Bacteria > Pseudomonadati > Nitrospirota > Nitrospirota bacterium. The sequence goes on along the minus strand of DATIZR010000112.1, from coordinate 3,946 downwards.
AAAATGATCTCCCTGAGCGTTATGCCCATGGGCACTTCAATGAGGCCCGTGTTCTTGATCTTGCCCGTGAGGGCGAAGACCTTCGTGCCCTTTGACTTCTCGGTCCCGATCCCGGTATAGTAATTCAGTCCCTTCGTGATGATCGTCGGCACATTTGCGAAGGTCTCGACGTTGTTCAGGTTCGTGGGCATGCCCCAGAGACCGCCCGCGGCCTCGGAGAGGCGCGGCGGACGGGGGCGCGGCATGCCGCGCTCGCCCTCGATGGAGGCCACCAGGGCCGTTGACTCGCCGCACACAAAGGCGCCCGCGCCTTCCTTGATCTCCATGGTTAAGTCAAGGCCGCTTCCCAGGATGTTCTTACCCAGCAGGCCCAGGTCCTCCGCCTGTTTGATGGCGATACCGAGGTTCTTCACGGCGAGAGGATACTCGTGCCGCACGTAGATATAGCCGTGCAGTGCTCCGATCGCGTAAGCGTTGATGATCATTCCCTCGATCACGGAATGGGGATCGCCTTCCATGAGTGCCCGGTCCATGAACGCGCCCGGGTCGCCCTCATCGCCGTTGCAGACCACAGCCTTGACTTTGGCGCCCGATTTCTTCGTATGCTCCCACTTGAGCCCCGCCGGGAACCCCGCGCCTCCGCGGCCGCGGAGGCCGGACTTTTTCACGATGTCGATCACTTCATCAGGCTTGTACTCGGTAAGACATTTGGCCAGGGCAGCATACCCGTCCTCGCGGATTGCATCGTAGATGTTGCAGGGGTCCACGACACCGTTCCGGTGGAGCGCCACGCGCTTCTGCTTCTTGTAGAACGGGATGTCCTGCATGGCCGTGTTCGGCTCGGACAGCGAGAACTCGCGGTAAAGCTGTTTTCGGTAGGGCACGCCGTTCAGGACGGACGTGGAGAAAAGGGCTGGGATATCGGCAACCTTCACCTTCTGGTAGAAGGTCTCCTGCGGCTCCTGGATCATGACCGGTCCACGCTGGCAGAAGCCCTGACACCCGGTCTTGACGATCTCGAGTTCGACGCCCTTGGCCTTTGCCTCCTCCTCGAACTTCTTGACCAGTTTCCGGGAGCCCGATGCCTGGCAGGCAGTGCCGCAGCAGACGCGCACGCGGTGGGTCTCTTTTGTCGAGCGCTCCTGCTTCAGCCGGACGCGGAGGGCTTCGAGGTCATCGACGTTGCTTAACCGCTTAAACGTGAGTTCCATGTTCACTCCTCGCCATCGCAATAATGTCATCCACCATCTTGGGCGTCAACTCGCCGTAGAGGTCCTGGTCGTTCACGGTCGCGACCGGCGCAAGCGCGCAGCACCCGACGCAGCCCACGGTCTCAAGCGTGACGGACAGGTCCTTCGTTGTCTCGCCTTCCTTGATTCCCAACTTGTGCTCCATCTCGGTGAGCACGGCCTTGGCTCCGCGCACGTGACAAGCGGTGCCCATGCAGACCTTCACCACGTTTTTGCCTCGCGGCTTGAAATGGAAATGCTTGTAGAACGAGGCAACGCCATAGACGTTGTTCAGGGACAAATGCAGCCGGTCCGCGATCAGCCGCATCGCGTCCTCGGGCAGGTAGCCGACCTTCTCCTGCACCCGCTGGAGAACTGCGATGAGAACTCCCCGCTGGCCCTGGGCATCATCAAGGACTGCTTCTACTTTTTTCACTTCATCATTCTGGAGCACGATAAAAAACCTCCCCCCCATCGGTGGTGAAACAACCATCTGAAAAGAAAGAAAATACCTGATTTGATTAAAGTGATGCCGGAGAATTGCGATACTTGTTACCGGTAAATGTAACTCGTCAAAGAAGGACACCGTGAATCATTCTTGTAAGGAAGCTCATATTAACAACCACCCGCCAAAAAATCAAGCAAAAATACTATAAAAAAAAATGATATGAAAATTATTATTCTCTATCCCGGGCGCTCAACCGGCACGGGTACTGCAACTTCCCATGTTGCTTCCCTCCGGCGTTGTTTGACAGTCTCTCGTCTGCCTGCTATTATGGTACCTGTTACCGAACAAAGAATAAGGAGCGCAGCAGCGTATGAGCATCCTTGCAATGATCCTTGCAGGCGGCAAGGGAGAACGTCTTCACCCCCTCACCATCCACCGCGCAAAACCGGCCGTTCCCTTCGGAGGCATCTACCGGATCATTGACTTCACCCTGTCCAACTGCATCAATTCGGGGATTCGCAAGATCGCCGTGCTCCCGCAGTACAAATCCCTGTCCCTGGACAAGCACCTCCGGCTCGCCTGGAACTTTTTTTCCGGGGAGCTGAACGAATACATCATCTCCGTGCCGCCGCAGCAGCGCGTTGGCGACAAATGGTACCAGGGAACGGCGGACGCGATCTATCAGAACATCTATATGATCGAGAAGGACGCTCCGGACCACCTGATGGTCCTCGCCGGGGACCACATCTACAAGATGGACTATTCTGAGATGCTGCGCTTCCATGAGGAGAAGAGAGCCGATGCAACGGTTGCGGCCCTCGAAATCCCGGCAACCGGGGCATCATCCTTCGGCGTGATCGAGGTGGACCGCGACCATCGCATTGTGGGATTCGAGGAAAAGCCGAAGGCCCCCACGCCGATACCCGGCCGCCCGGGCATGGCCTTCGCCTCCATGGGCATCTACCTGTTCAATACCAAGAAAGCCATCGAGCACCTCGAGTTCGACGCGCTCAGGGACACGTCGCATGACTTCGGCAAGAACATCATTCCGCAGATGATGAAGACCGACCGCGTCTATGCCTACAACTTCGAGGACAAGAACAGGAAGGCGGCGAAATACTGGCGCGACGTGGGGACCATCGACGCATACTGGGAAGCCAACATGGACCTGGTCAGCGTCGACCCGCTGCTGAACCTGTACGATAAGACGTGGCCGATCCGCACGTACCAGTCGCAGAACCCGCCCGCGAAATTCGTCTTTGCACAGGAGGAGAAGGGCGGTAGGCTCGGCATCGCGCTGGACTCGATCGTGGCCCATGGGTCCATCATCAGCGGCGGCCGGGTGCAGAACTCGGTGCTCTCACCGAACGTGCGGGTGAACAGCTACAGCGAGGTGTACGATTCGATCCTCATGGAGAACGTGGACATCGGGCGGCACTGCCGTATACACAGGGCGATCATCGACAAGGACGTGCTCATCCCGCCTCACACGGAGATCGGGTATGATCTCGAGCAGGACCGGAAGCGCTACCACGTAACGTCGTCGGGGATCGTCGTGATTGCGAAGGGGACCGAAGTGTGCGACGCGGACAGGCCGGCATCGATGGCGGAAGGGCCCGGCTGAAAGGGCGACGGAACGCACTCGGGAATGATGTGTCTCACCGTTACTGAATCCCGGTCACGATCTCCTCAAGAGGCTTCCGGGTTGTCCGCGCCGCAGGATGCTCATCGGGCACGCCGACGGGGAGCAGCGCCGCAATAGACTTCTCTTTTCCAAATCCCAGCAGCTTCTCGAATGCCTCCTGAGCCACAAGCGGTCCGGTCATCCAGCAGGATCCATAGCCAAGGGCATGAATGGCGAGCAGCATGTTCTGCACGGCCGCGGCAACGCTCTGGAGCCCGGGCAGCGGCCGGAGCCTCCTTACGGCTTCCGGGTCATGACCCATCCTCGCAAGAAGCTTGTCCGTCCCCGCGTCATAGGATTCCAGGAACACGGCGATCACGACCGGTGCATTCTCGAAGAACGTGTAGTAATTTCCCTTATACGCCGCGAGCCGCTGCGCCTGCCTCTCGTCCTCGGCAAAGGGGATCATAGCGTCGATCATGCCCCGGACAGCAGCGGCCATCCGGCCAAGCAACCTCCTGTCCCTGATGACGATAAAGCTCCAGGGCTGCGTGTTGTTCGCATTTGGCGCCCTCGTGCCGGCTTCGATGATCTTCCTGATGTCCGCATCGGGCACCGGCGTCGTCTGGTACCGGCGGATGCTCG
>DATIZR010000111.1 GCA_035516965.1 Nitrospirota bacterium | reverse complement strand
ACGGTCTTGCCAATGTGCCCGAAGGCGACCATCCGGGGCAATTCCAGGGGATCGAGGATCTTCTTGCCGTCCAGTTCCACGATCACGTCTCCCCGCTTGAGCCCTGCCTTGTCCGCGGGGCTGTTCTTGGTGATCCCGTTGATCACGGCGCCGATCGGTTCGCTCAAACCGAGCGCCTCGGCAAGGTCCGGCGTGACCGCCTGCGCAGAAACGCCCAGCCAGCCCATGTCGGGCCTGCCCTTTTCCCGGATCGACGGCAGTACTTCCTTCACCATGGTGATCGGGATCGCGAAGCCCAGGTTCTGGCCCGTCGCGATGATCACCGTGTTGATCCCGACGACCTGGCCTTTCATATTGAAAAGCGGCCCCCCGCTGTTGCCGGGGTTGATGGCCGCATCGGTCTGGATCAGATCGTCATAGGGCCCGACGCCGATGACCCGGCCCTTGGCCGACACGATGCCGGCGGTGACCGTGTGGTTGAGGCCAAAGGGATTGCCGATCGCCGTGACCCAGTCGCCCACTTCAAGCCCGTCCGAATCGCCGAGCTCGACCGAGGGCAGGTCCCTTGCCTCCACCTTGATCAGCGCGATATCGATCTCCGGAGACGTGCCGATCAGCTTCGCTTCCAGCACCCGGCCGCCGGAAAGAGCCACCTTGATGTCGCGGGCCTTGTCCACCACGTGATTGTTCGTCAGGATATACCCGTCGGGGCTGATGATGAAGCCGGAACCCAGGCTCTGTCTCACCTGCTCCCGCTGCGGCGGCCTGCCGCCGAAGAACCGGTAGAAGAAATCGTCCATCTGCGGGTCACCGAAGGGAGAGGCCTGCTGGACCTTGACAACCTGCCGGGTCGAGATGTTCACGACCGAGGGCATCTCTTTCTTCACGAGCGGCGCGAACGACTCCGGAGCCGCAGCAGCAAAAGAGTGCAGGGGGACAAGGCAAACGACAAGAACAGTGCAGATTAAACGCCAGGAGGACCTCATGAACTGGCTCCCTTTGTCGGAAAACTCACCACAACGTTCCATAGATATCATGGTACCCTGAAATAGTCAAGCCCCTTCGTTCAACCGGTCTCTTGATCATGGGTCTGATGCGGGAGAGAGGAGTGGTATCTCTGGCGCGGACAGGCCGCGGGAGGGATTAGAATGTCCGGGCTACTTGACGACCCGGATGACCGTTTTCACGTTGCCACGGACATTGAAGTCTCCGACGACCTCCAGCGCGCGCGGTTTGAGCTGCTGGTCGAGGGTCTCGAAGATCAGGTTCGTCGCGGCTTCGTGGGATACGCTCCTGTCGCGAAAGCTGTTCAACCAGAGCTTCAGGGCCTTGAGCTCAACGACCTTCCGGTCGGGCGTATAGGTGACCCTGATCGTGGCGAAATCGGGGTAGCCCGAGCGTGGGCAGAGACAGGTGAATTCGGGGTAGGATATCTCGATCGCGTAGTCCCGCTCCGGGCTGGGATTGGGCCAGAGCTCCAGTTTCACCTGCTTGATCGCTTTGGTTCCGTATTTCATGGAGCGCATAGTACCGGTTTTAGAGGGATCTGTAAAGGGAAATTGCCCCGGGCGCAGGACGGGACAGTCGTGCCATCATCTTAAGGCAGCACGTCCGATACTCTGCTCCACGGAGCCCATCGCAGCGTTCAGAAACCATCACGCCCTCACCGGCATGAGGCCTCGCAGCGGACCGGCCATGATCGCGCGGCGGCTTTTGAGTTGTTTTTTACTTCCGATGAATATATAATGCCCCGATCAACGACCGCGGCGCGGAGCGCGAAAGGAACATCAATGGCCACCAGCTACAACTGCATCGCAACGGGCATCGGCAGCCTGCCCGTCACTGACCCCGACCAGGCCGCGGCCCTGTCGCTCCGGTACCTCCCGGAGGCGCCCATCTGGCCGCAGCTCCCGCAGCGGGATTTCCGCGAACACATGGACGGCCAGTACAGCGAGTCACTGCCGGGCCTCGCGCTCGACGAGGCGAAGATGCGCTTTTACTTCGACACGTCACAAGACCTTACGCCGGGGCTCGAGAAGTTCTTCGAACGGTACCTCGCAAAGGACTATGGGTTCTTCAAGATCACGGCGGAGTATGCGGCGGCATTTCCCGCCTTTATCCGGGCCCTCAGGGCGTCCGCTTCGCCGGCACTGCGGTTCGTGAAAGGCCACGTCACGGGCCCGCTCACGGCCGGCATATCCTTCAAGGACGAAGCTGGCAGGGACATCGTGCACAACGACGTGGTGTTCGACGCGGTCGTCAAGGGTCTTGCCATGAAGGCCGCCTGGCAGATCAAGGTTCTCGGCCAGTTCGGAAAGCCCGTCATCATCTTCATCGACGAGCCGGCAATGGAGTCCCTCGGCTCGGCCTTCTCGGCGGTCTCGCCGGAGTTCGTGGCGGATAAGTTGAACGAGATCATCGATGTCATCCACGAGCTCGGCGGCATCGCCGGCATCCACTGCTGCGGCAACGCGGACTGGCCCCTGCTGTTCAACACCAGGGTGGACATCGTGAACTTCGACGCCTTCGGGTATATGGAAAGGGTCCTGCTCTACCCCGGGGACATCAGGAAGTTCTATGACCGCGGAGGGGCGCTCGCCTGGGGCATCGTGCCCACCGGAGCGTTCACCGGCGCCGAAACCGCCGACATGCTGGTCGGGAAGTTGGAGGCCGGCATGAAGCGCCTCGAGCAGCAGGGGATCGGCCGCACGGCCATGCTCGGACAGTGCCTCCTCACGCCCTCCTGCGGCATGGGCAGCCTCACTCCCGAAAGGGCCGAGGCGATCCTGAAACTGCTCAGGGAAGTTTCGGACAGGATGCAGAAAAACTTTTAACCACGGATAAACACCGATTAACACAGGTAAGAAATTGTAGGATTACTTCCTGATATTCCCTTTTCTTATCCGTGTCCATCCGTGTTCCTCCGTGGTTTCAATTCGGATTTTCAGACTATTCCCATGCCACGGCATTTACATTTCACGAAGTTCGTCATCCTCTCCTTCGCACTCCATGCGCTCATGATCGCCGTGGCCTTTTCCCTGATCAGGCCCGATTTGACGCCCCTGCCCATCTCCATCCCGGTCAACATCGTGAACCTGCCGGGGGAGATCGTGAAGAAGCTGCCGCCCGTGCAGCGGCCTGCTCCGCCAGTCCCTGTTCCTCCTGTCCCCCCTCCTCCCCCTGCGGTGCCCAGGATCCCGCAGCAGGTCGTCCCCGACAAGCCGTATCCCCGGGGCCCCGTTCCGATGCCGGATAAATTCGGATCGGACAACGACGTAGCGCTTCCCAAAACCGGCGGTGCTCGGCGGACCGGCATTCCCGGCGGAGCCGAGGAGGGGAAAGAGAAGGGCGGGACGACCATGGAGGAGACGCACAAGCAGGGCGGCCCGCTCCCTTTCCTGAGCCAGAACGATATCGACGAGCTCGCGCGCCGGGGCATGCCGGAGCAAAAGCCGGGCGAAGATTCGGTCACGCTCGATACCGACGAGTTCAAGTTCATGTCCTACAACCGCTGGCTCAAGATCAAGGTCGAGAGCGTGCTGAAGTATCCCGAACTCGCGGCCATCTCGGGCTACCAGGGCACCCTGTTCATCAGGTTCGACATCATGCAGGACGGCTCGCTCGGCGACTTCGAGGTCCTGAAGTCTTCGGGCTACAAGATCCTCGACGACGAGGCGGAACGCGCGATCCGCGCGTCCGCCCCGTTCCAGCCGCTCCCGAAGGAATGGCGCAGGGACCGCTACTCGATCCGGGCCGCCGTCATCTTCTATCTCGGCTCGGGGTACATCCGATGACGGACCTGCTCAGGATCGGGCTTTCCTTCGCCGTTATCGTGCTCATGCTTCGCCTGCGCTGGAACTTCGGCCTCGTGATGCTCGGGTCCGCGGCCTTCCTCGGCACGCTTTACGGCATCGGCCCCCTGCAGCAGCTCGGGGTAGCGTTCCGGTCGAGCATCGATCCGGTCACGATCAACCTCGTGACCGGGCTGGTGCTGATCATGGCGCTCGAGAACATCATCCGCAAGCGCGGCGTGCTCAGGCGCATGATGGAGGCCGTCGTGAACGTGGCCCGGGACCGGCGCATCGCCATGGCCGTACTGCCCGGCGTGATCGGGCTGCTGCCGTCCGCCGGCGGGGCGGCGTTCTCGGCCCCCATGGTGCAGGAAGCCGCGGCCGACGCGGACATCCCTCCGGAGCACAAGGCCTTCATCAACTACTGGTTCCGCCACATCTGGGAGTACATCTGCCCGCTGTACCCGGGCGTGGTGCTCGCCGCGGCGGTTACCAAGATCCCCATCAACCGGTTCCTGCTGTCCCAGCTGCCGCTTCCCCTCGCGGTTGTTGGCGTGGGCGCCTTCCTCGCGTTCCGGGGCGTCAGGACCGGACAGGTTCCGGGGAAGCGGGACCGGAACGAGGTCCGCGCCCTCTTCATGACCCTGCTCCCGATCACGGCCGCCGTGGCGCTCGTCGTGGTGTTCAAGCTGCCGCTCGCGATCGCCATGATCAGCGTCGTGACGGTCATGTTCCTTTACTTCCGGTACACGCCGCGGGAAGTGCTGACCACGATCCGCGAGAGTCTGTCCCTCAACATCGTGCTCATGACCATGGGCATCATGACGTTCAAGGGCATGCTCGAGGCCAGCGGGGCCATCGAGGCCCTGCCGGTGTTCTTCCGGCAGAGCGGGATGCCGTCGGGCCTCGTCCTCTTCACCCTCCCCTTTACCGTGGGCCTGCTCACGGGTCTGACCGTGGGGTTCGTGGGAGCCACGTTCCCGATCATCATGGCGATGACCGGAGGTCACCCCGAACCCGGCGCGGTCACCTTCGCCTTTGCCAGCGGATTTGCCGGCGTGATGCTGTCGCCCACGCACCTCTGCCTCGCCCTGACGCTCCGGTATTTCAAGGCCGATATGGCGCAAACCTACCGACTGATGTACCTTCCGATCGGACTGGTGTTTTGCGCGGGACTCGTACGGTTGTGGCTCTGAGGCTGACGTATGCCGCCACACTCCGGATAAAAAAAGGGACCGCTCCCTTTCGGGAACCGTCCCTGACTGGAGGTTGCCTGCGGGAAGACGGCTACGGCGTCGGGAAGAACGTGCGCCCCGCCTTCGACAGACGGTCCTCGTGCCTCTGCCTGATGTCCGCGATGCTCTTGTCGTTCAGGACGTAGGGGGTGATCAGGATCACGAGCTCCGTCTTCTGTTTCGAATGGCTTATAAAGGAGAAGAGCCAGCCCAGGTAGGGGATGTCGCCCAGGAGCGGCACACCCCGCTTGGTCTCCAGGATCTTGTCCACGATCAGGCCCGCGATGACCACTGTCTGCTCGTTCTTCGCCTCGACCATGGTGTCCACCTCGCGGATGTCGATGATAGGGGCGCTGCTCTTGCCGTCCGGCGAGATGGACGTGCTCGACAGCTCCGAGATGCTCGGGTGGATCTGCATGGTGACATTGTCCCGGTCCCCGATCTGCGGCGTCACGTCCAGGAAGATGCCCACCTCGTTGATCTGGGGCGTGGTGTAGTTCGCCAGCACGTTGCCCTGGGCGTTGAAGATGGAGCTCGCGATCCAGGTCACTTCCTTCGTCGTGAGCTTGATCACCGCCTTCTGGTTGTTCAGGGTCGCGATCTTCGGGCTCGACAGCATGTTCAGCGTGCCCTGCTGCTTCATGGCGTCCAGCAGCGCGCTGGCCTTCGCGGCCGTGAACGCGATCTGGAACACCTCCGTGGGGGGCGTCGGTACCAGGTTCTGGGAGAACTTCCACCGCTCTCCGCTGGGGCCTGTTCCGCTGCCCGCGATCTTGTTCCAGTCGATGCCGAGCGAGAAGTCGTCGTTCAGCGAGACCTCTACGATGTGGGCCTGGATCAGCACCTGTTTCTTGACCGAATGCTCCACGTCGTCGAGGAACGCCTGGACGTTCTCCATGTTGTCCGAATAGTCCTTCACATAGATGATGCCGGCGAGCTCGTTCACGATCAGCTTGCGCCCGGTCTTGTCCGCCCTGCTGTACCCGTTCTCGTGCTTGCCGCTGCCCGAGTCACCGAACACGATCACCTCGAGGCCCCTAGTGACCTCGCTCCAGAAATCGGACACACCCGAGGTCTTGACGCTCACGCTGCCCTGCTGCGACGAAGAGGACGAGTCACCGTAGGAGGCACCGGTCGCCCCGCCCGAGGAAACGTTCAGGTTGATGCTTCCGCCGGCCGAGCTGACGCCCCCGTTCACCGATTCATTTATGGCGGCGTTCATCGTGCTCGTCGACGCACGGCTGCCCTTGATGTAGTTCAGGGAGAAGGTCTTCGAGATGAGCCGGGACTTGATCACCCTGACGATCCCGTTCTCGACCGTGACCGAATACCCCTGAGGCTTCAGGATCGACGCGAGGATGTCCTTGAGGCCCTGGTCCTTGATCTCGGCGGTGACCTTGCCCGTCACGTCCCGGTCGGCGATGATGGTCTGTCCGCTCTTCCGCGACAGGAGGATAAGCACGTCGGCAAGGTCCGCGTTCCGGACGCTGAGGGAGTACTTCTGGTCCCCGTCGATGCCCTTGAACTCGTCGCGACCGCCTGCTTCGGCGCGGGGTTTCTCCTGGGCCGTACCCGCTCCGGGCTCCTTCAGCGACATCGTGTCGGGTATCTTCGCGATCCTCGGCGACGCGCACGCCGCGAGCAGCGGAATTACGATGAGCGATGCGTATACGATCTTCCTCATTGCTTTCTCCTCCCGGAACTCTTACCTTCCGATGGTCAAAACCCTGGTACCCTTATGATTTTTGATCGTGACGCTCTTCTGGCCCACGTCCACGACCGTATACCCGTTGAGGGTATCGCCCACGCCTACGACCCTGTCGCCAATAAGGGCGTATCCCTTCCCGCCCTTGGTCATGGTCGCCGCAAGCGCGAACCCGCTGCCGCGGGATGCCGCACCTGCCCCGCTCCTGCTGCTCTTGTCGGTGTACCAGAACGGGTCCCGCTTCCATTCGCCGGTCCGCGCAACGGGAGTTCCCGCTGCCCGCTCGGCCGTCCCCCCGAAAGCCGGGGAGTCCCCCTGGCGCACCGCCTTCACGGCGCGTTTCTCCGAGAAGAAGGACACGTTATAGTACAGTACCAGGACGAGCAGCACTCCCACGACCGCTATGACATATCTGTTACGCAGCATCGGCCACCTCGAGCGACATGATCTCGATGATCATGTTCGTCTTGATCGCATTCTTGCCCGGCTTCATCTCGAGCAGGATGAGGCGTTTGAAGCGCTCGATGCCCTGGACCGCCCTGATATAGTCGGCGACCGCCCGGTACCTGCCTTCGAAAGATATCCGGATCGGCCAGGCCGTGAGGGCTGCCACGTCGCCTGCGCTCTTCTTGACGGATTTTTTCTGCGCATCGTTCACGGTCGATATCTCGACGTTCTGAAGCCCCGACCTCTGGGCGACGGTGTACAGTCCTTCGACAAAGGACGAGACATCGGCCTTCGCCGGGAATTTCCTCTTCAGCAGGTCCTGCTCCCCTTCTCCGCCCTTCTTCCACTCGGCGCTGTGCAGCGCCGCCGTCTGTGCGCGCAGTTCCCGGATCTGGCCCAGCCGCTTCGCGCCGTAGACGAGCGCTGCACCCAGGGACGCGATAAGGCAGGCGGCAAGCAGGATATTCATCGGCTTGGTCATGGACGCACCTCGCAGGCAACCTTGAAATGGACCAGCTTTTCCTTGTCCGTCCTGGTGATCGATATACCCGGTTCGCCGCGCCGCTTCAGAAGCGGAAAGCCGTCGATCATCCTGACCACGTTCGTCAGCAGTTTCCTGCCTCCGATCTCCTCGGAATGGGAGGGGGTCACGAAATCGATATCGAGAAGCGGTGTTGCTGCAGCCTGGCGCTTCAGGGAGATGCCTTCGATGTAAACGCCGGCCGGGGTCGCGTCTGCCAGGTAGGAGAACAGCGGGTAATAATCGGCCTCCCCTGCGGCGAGCCGCTTCAGGGCGTCGGCGCTCCGTTCATAGGGATTGCCGGTCCGCATCCGCTGCTCGAGCTCCCGGGTGGCCTTCGTCACTTCCTCGAGCATGCCCTTCTCCCGCGTGTACTTCATCTCGACCAGAACGTAACCGGCCAGGAGGAGCACCGCATAGGCGCAGACGGCGGCAAGGACGGCGCCGCGGCCGGCCCTGAACTGCAGCCCCGTCATCTCCTTCGGCAGGTAATTGATCACGGTCCCGTCGGCGATGCCGCAGGCCATGCCATGGAGGGCGGTAAAGAGGAACCCGTCCCCCGCCGCCGACCCGGTCAGCGTGTTCAGCGTCGCCACATCGAGCCCCGTCGATTCCCTGAGCGTCTCGCGGATGCCCTCGAGCCTTCCGCCGCTGCCGCAGATCCACAGATACCGGACGGGCATGTCCGGGTACTGCTGCTTGTAGCCCAGGTGGAAGTTATACGTCGCCTCAGCGATGCGGTACAGCCGCATCTTCTGGATGCGCTCCATCTCGACGCCGTTGTACAGCTCCTGCTCCACGTCGATGGGAGGCAGGGAAATCTTTTCGTAATGGATCACGTTCTCCTGGTGCAGGACCGAGATATCGATGAAATCGTTCCCGACATCGAAGATGGCATTCACCTGCGTAACGTCGCCGTGCATCCGGGTGAGCGCCTTGCGGTTCGCCTGGAGCGGCGTGGAAACGGTCCTGACCGCAATGTGGTGGGAGCGGAAGATGCCGATGATCGCCTCCACAGCCTCGTGCTTCACCGTTTCCGCCAGGAAGAGCAGCTGCTTTCCCGAGGTCCCGGCCGGGAGTACCTGGACCAGGGGCGGGGGAGCGTTCTGGCCCTGAGCGATCTTCCGCCTGATCACTTTTTCCGCGTCGGACCGGGACATGTTCTGCAGCCGGAACACTTCCGTCGAAGCCGCCTCGCCGGGCAGGATCAGGTGCACCCGGTCGAGCCGCACGCCCGCAGCCGCGCTGATCTCGGCAAAGGCCTTGCCCGCCTGCGCCGCGTCGTCGAGCGAGAACTGCTCATAGGTCCTGGTGAAGGTAACGGACTCGCCATCGGCGACCAGCGCCCTCAACATCCGACCTCGTAGATCAAGATACACGTTCTTCATCGTCATCCTCACGGAACAACAGACTGGATCTGCAGGTTCGTGAACAAGGAAGCGGTGTTCACATCCGAGGCTATCTCGATCGGCGTTCCGGCGACTCCCGTCTGACAGTTGATGTCGGAGAACAGCCGCGGAGATACATACAGCCTCCCGGCGGGAAGCGCATTCGCCGGTGTACAGGCAAAGTTCTGCACGTAGTTCACCTGCGTATTGCCCGCGTTCGCGGCGATCGCCAGTGCGCCGTTGCAGCAGATACTGCTGGTGGCAAGCACGGCGCCGGTCCTGTCCTTATACTGGGCGCTGACGCCGATGTAATAATTCTTCGCCAGCGTGGGGGCTGACGCAAACAGGATGTTCACATTGCCCTGGATCGCGATGGCCGGCGTGACCTCGGCCTGATAGACCTGGAGGTCCGTGTCAACGATATCGTCCCCGGTGGCTGCCGCCCCGTCCGGGCCGTAGCTTCGGAGCGACGCGGTGACCCTTCTGCCGAGGCCGTCGGGCGTCGTTGTATATTCGATCGCCCTGCCCCAGGCGTCCTTGGCGTAGTTCGAGGGATCGTACCCGGCGGGCACGTAGGGTCCGTGCCAGTTCGGGAAGCCGTCGTCGACGATGAGTGCGTCGAGGTTTGCCGGCAATTGCCCCACGTCGCCTACGTACCCGTAGCTGGTCCTGACGCCGTTCTGGACCATGCGGCTGTCTCCCACGAGCGCGACCTTGAGCGTACGCATCCGGTCTCGGGTGGCCTCGGCGTCGTTGTTCTCCCATATGCGGTACACCATGGGAACCATAACGCCCGTCATGATGGCGACGATCGCCACCACGACGATCACCTCAATCAGCGTAAACCCCTTCTCATATGGAGATCGCACGTACCTCACCGGACCCTGATGCCTCCCACGACCTTATAGATAGGAAGAAAGATCGAAAGCAGCACGACGAGCACCAGAGCGCCGAGCAGCACGATGATCAGCGGCTCGAACAGGCTGAACACCTTTTTGAGCGTTTCGGGCACTTCCTTGTCGAACATGTCGCTCGCCCGCTGGACGGCGCTTTCGAGGTTCCCGCTCTTTTCGCCGATCGAGACCAGGTCGACGACGAGCGACGGGAAGGCGCCCGTTTCCTGCATGGACTGGGCGATGCTCTTGCCGTTCATGATCGATTCCGTCACCTGCGCCATTGCCTCGGACAGCACCGTGTTCTGGACGACCGCGGAGGCGATGGTGAAGGTCTTCTTGATATTGAGCCCGGCGCCGTGGAGGGTCGCCAGCGTCTTGCAGTACCGCGAGAGGTTGATCTTCCGGATGAGCGTGCCGACCAGCGGCAGCGCGAGCAGGAAGGTATCGAACTTCCTCCGCCCTTCATAGGTCCTGAGCCACAGCTTGAACAGGACGAACGCGGCGGCGGCCGAAAGCACGATCAGCGGAAAGTAGTGGTTGACGAAGTTCGCCGTGGTGATCACGATCCGGGTAGCGAGCGGCAGTTCCACCCTCAGCCCGACCAGGATGCCGACCAGCCGCGGGAACACGAAGGTGAACAGGACGCCGATGAGCAGGATGACCGCGCTCAGCACCATGACGGGGTAGATGAGGGCGGAGCGCACCGTTTTGCGAAAATTGATCTGCCATTCGATGTAGCTCATCAGGTCCTTCAGCACCTTCTCCAGGCTTCCCGAGGCCTCGCCCGCGGCGATCATCTGGGTGTAATAGTCGGGAAACAGGGCCGGATGCTCCTGCATGGCGTCGGAGAGCGACATGCCGGCCTCCAGCTTGTCATGGATCAGCGTGGCCGCCTCAGCCAGCCTCCGGTTCTCCTGGTTCTTCATCAGGTCGCCCAGGCCGCCCGTGATCGGCATGCCGGAGGAGATGATCAGCCGGAGGAAGTAGCTGAAGTCGACCAGGTTCTGGAGCGTGAACCGGACCCGTCCGCCCTTCTCGGCCGTGAAGAAGCCGGCCTTCACGGCCTCGATGAGCGTCAGCCCCTGCATGTTGAGCTTGCGCTCGAGGTCCGTCTCGTCCTGCGCCTGGAACTGTCCGCTCAGGATGTTCGCGTCCTGGTCCACGGCCCTGAAGGTGTAGGTCGCCATTTACAGTCCCGTTCTTGTCACGGTGCTCACCTCTTCGAGCGTGGTGACACCGGATTTGATCTTGTCGACGCCGTTCTGGAACATGCTCCGGAAGCCGCCCTGCTCCGCCTCGCGCCGGATGTCGTCGAGGCCGGCCTTGCGGTTGATCATTTCGCGGATGGCCGGCGTGATCTTGAGGGTCTCGTAGATGACCGTCCGGCCGCGGTACCCCGCTCCCCCGCAGCGGTCGCAGCCCTTGTGCTGGTAGAGCTTCACCGCGCGCGGATCGGCGCCAAGCTTCCCATAGACGGCGCTGTCGCCGGCGAGCTCCTGCCGGCACTCGGGGCAGAGCATGCGCACGAGCCGCTGGGCGATCACCGTGTCGAGCGTCGACGAGATGAGGAAGGGCTCGATCCCCATGTCGATGAGGCGGATGACGCTCGAGAGCGCGTCATTGGTGTGGAGCGTGCTGAACACGAGGTGGCCGGTCAGGGACGCCCGGACGGCGAGCTCGGCGGTCTCAAGGTCGCGCATCTCGCCCACGAGCACGATATCGGGGTCCTGCCGCAGGATGGACCGGAGGCCCGATGCGAAGGTGAGCCCGGCTTTCACGTTGACCTGGGACTGCCGGACCAGGGGCAGCTGATACTCCACGGGATCCTCGATCGTGAAGATGTTCCGGTTGACGGTGTTGATGAACGACAGGCATGAGTAGAGCGTGGTGGTCTTGCCGGACCCGGTCGGCCCCGTTACGAGGATCATGCCATAGGGCAGCTTGAGCGTCTCCTGGATCACGGCCGAATCGGCATCGGCGAAGCCGAGCGAATCGAGGCCGAGCTTCAGGTTCGACTTGTCGAGGATCCTGGCAACGATGTTCTCCCCGTTGATGAGCGGGAACGAGGAGATCCGGAGGTCCAGCTTCCGCTCCCGGTACAGGAATTCGGCGCTCCCGTCCTGGGGAACGCGGTTCTCGGCGATGTTCATCTGTCCCATGATCTTGAACCGGGACACGACGGGGTTCAGGAGGTCCTTCGGGAGATACATGCCGTGATGGAGCGCCCCATCCACGCGGTATCGCACGCGCGTGCCCTTGGTATCCGGGCCGATGTGGATGTCCGTCGCCCCCCGGCCGACTCCGGTCGCGATGATCTTGTCCACCATGCGCACCAGGGGCGACTGGGCGGAATCGACGTCCCTGCGGTCCAGACCGCTTTCGACCTGGAACACGGAGCTGCTCTGCTTCACCAGGGCGTCCATGTCCTCGGGCATGACCGTTGATTCAGCGCCAGGCTCGGCCTTGCCCCCCGCGTCATGGATCACCGACAGGACCTTGAACAGGTCCTGCTGGCTGATGAAGCCGTGGGCGAACAGAATGGCGCCCAGCAGTTCTCCCGTCTTTTTCTGCTCCTCGAGGCCGGTCTGCAGCTGCGCCGTGGTGATCAGTCCCGCCTCGAGAAGCATGTCGCCTATTCTTTTACGCTGTATCACGGTCATTCCGTCCTTAGCGATGGTATCTTTAGTAGCGACTGTTCGGATCGTTCCTGCCCCGAACGCCGCTTCTGCTAACTTATCGGCACAGCTCTCCATAAAATTTAGGCTTTCTGATTTTTTTTGCGCTGCAGGAGGTTTTTTGCATGCTCTCCTCAAGAGTTACTATGATGGAAACGGGCAGGTTTTGTCCGGGCGCAAGCGCGGATAATCGCATTCGAGAAGCGCGGCCGCGAAAATCATGAATGAATTCAAAGAGCAGCGCCCGCGGATTCCGCATCATCCCCGCTTCCCTGTTCCGGGGAAAGAGCGGAGAAACAGAAATTCCTTGCCTTTTCAGCATGTCTGTGATAATGTTTTCATTCCTAAAATACGAGTAAGGTCGATTTCCGGAGACGAGAAGCGCTTTCCCCGGAATTACTCCTTGCTCTCCCGGGGCCGGGAGGGCTATAACCCACAAGGAGGAAGTGAGATGCACATTTACGAATCCATCTTTATCATCAACCCCAATCTTTCCGACGAAGAGACCGCCAATACCATCAAGAAGATGCAGGACGTCGTGGTCAAACAGGGCGGAGAGATGCTCAAGTTCGAGGACTGGGGCAAGAAAAAACTCACTTACGAGATCAAAAAACAGAAGCGGGGCCACTATGCATTCTTCCAGTTCAAGGCCGCGCCTGCGGCGGTCAGCGAACTGGAGCGCACCTATAAGCTCACGGATTCAGTGATCAAGTTCCTGACCGTAAGGCTGGAAAAAGAGCTTCGCACCAGACCCGCTCCCAAACCGAAGAAGAAGGACGCGGCAAAGGCCGAGGCCGGCAAGGCCCAGGCGTAGTTGGACGAGAACCTCCTGAACGCCCGCGCTGCGTTCGGAGCCAGGGAGGAGCACCATGACGAGCTTTAACAAAGTGATCCTGCTGGGCAATCTCACCCGCGACCCCGAGGTGCGCTATACCCCCAGCGGGAGCGCAGTGGCGAGTTTCGCCATCGCCGTCAACCGCAAGTACAAGCAGGGGGAAGAGACCCGGGAAGAAGTCAGCTACATCGACATCGTGGTATTCGGCAAACAGGCGGAAAACTGCGGCCAGTATCTCAACAAGGGTGATGCCGCGCTGATCGAAGGCCGCCTGCAGCAGCGCCGGTGGGACGACAAGGAAACCGGCCAGAAGCGCAGCAAGGTCGAGGTCGCGGCCCAGTCCGTCACGTTCATGCCGAAGCGGCAGTCATCGGGCCAGGCCGCGGGGCACGCCCATGCGGAGCCCGCGCCGGAGCCGCCCGTAGAGGAAGGGGATATCCCCTTCTGACCGGAGTCACCAGAGCATTGATCTTTACTAACCACTATACGAGGAGTTACTATCATGGCAGAGTATCCTGCAAGGACTGAACGGTCCTCCGACTCAAGGCCGAGGGACACCCGGGATGGAAAGGGCCCGGACAAACGCAGGCGGTTCCAGGTACGCCGGAAGGTGTGCCGGTTCTGCGTTGACAAAACGCCTTTCATCGACTACAAGGACATCAAGACGCTCCGCTTCTTCGTCACGGAGCGCGGGAAGATCCTTCCCCGCCGCATCTCGGGCAACTGCGCCCGGCATCAGCGGGAAGTGACGGTCGCGGTGCAGCGGTCGCGGAACATCGCGATGCTGCCCTTCTCCGGCGAGAAGTAAACGCTGACCGGTTCCGGATCGCACGACGGGGAAACTCATGAGAATGGGTTTCCCCTTATTTTTGGCAAAACGCGGGGACACGGAAAAAGCCCGTTGGATGATGATCTTCGCGTAAAAAGACCTTCACGCCGCTTCATACAACCATTCGCGTCCGAGAGATTCATTCGCAGACCAGGAGAACCATGGTGAACTACCGCTCCATTGTCATCGGAATCATCCAGACGACGGCCATGTTCGTCGCGGGCTTCATCATCCCCGTGGCCGGCCAGATCATCGCCCTCTTCACCCCGGTCCCGCTCGTTCTCGCGTACCTGCGCGGAGGCAGGACAGAGGGATCGATCGTTCTGATCGCTTCGGGGCTGTTCCTCACGATCCTCGGCGGCTGGCATACCGCCGCCATTCTGGTGCTGACCTTCGGCCTTATGGCCATCGGCCTTTCCGAGGGCATGCGCAGGCGGTGGAAGCCCGAATCCGCGGTCGTTCTGGGCGGCATGCTGCCCATGATCGTGCTGTCCGCCATCGCCGCCTACCTGTTCTCCCGCATCGGGAAGAACCCGGTCATTGTCGTGGAAGAGTACCTGAAGGGCAGCATGACCGAGGCTGCCAGGCTGTACGCCGAGATCGGTCTCAGGGAAATGTCGTCAGCCATAGCTTCCGTACCGGACACGTTCATCCGCAACCTCGTTCGCCTGCTCCCGGGCATTACGATCGCCACCTCCGTTTTCCAGTCGGCCAGCTGCTATGGCCTCAGCCGCATCATCCTGGCCCGGAGGCCGGGAAACGCTCAGGTGGCCCCGGCGATCCCTCTGGCCAAGTGGCACGCGCCCGATGTCTGGGTCTGGGGATTGATCGTCGGGCTGGCGCTCGTTGTCATTCCCTCGGAAGCTGCGCGCTTCACGGGCTGGAACCTCGCTATCATCTATTCCGTTGTGTATCTGACCCAGGGCGTCGCTATCGTCGACTTCTACCTGCGCAAGGTCCGCATCCAGCCCTTCATCCGGGGAATGATCCACGCACTCATCCTTCTGCTTCCCACCGTCGTGTTCGTGGTCGCCCTCGGCATTGTCGACATCTGGGCGGACCTCCGCAAGGTGCGGGGACCCGGGGAACAGGTGTAACGCATTCCCGGAACAGCAATTCCCCTGAATGAAAAACCACTTTCGTGCAAAGGCGCAAAGAAAGAATAACATCATTCTGCAGTAAGCCGTATAAACACGCTTAAAGAACAAGAATTTGATGTATGTCTCCCTGTCAAAATCGGACGACCGTTCTCAAGCTTCTGTCGTTGTCTTTCTTTGCGTGCTTGGCGGCTCTGCGCGAGACAGCCGCTCGCAGTAGCTTTTAACTCTATTACGAATGAACCAAGTTTTTTCCCTCCCCTTTCCCCTGTTTCTGATATAATGACGCAGGTGAAATCATGCGTTTATCGAAGGATCTAATCCAGCATCTTGCCAATGCAATCGCGTCGAACCTCGAGTCCCGGGGCCTTGTCAAGTACGACGTTCCGAAAACAACCATCGTTGAAAAGATCAACGCGGTGATCACGACGAACATGCTCGACGAAGACAAGCTGAACAAGGACGTCGAGAAGATACTCGCGGCGCACGAGGCGGAGATCATGAAGGGCAACATGGACTACCGCAAGGTGTTCGAGCTCACGAAGCAGAAGCTTGCCAGGGAGCGGGGCATCGTGCTCTGATGGGGAGCAAAGAAAAACAGAGGTATTTGGCGCAACGGCGCCGGGGTCGTGAAGAAAGCTCAAGGGTGCCCTGGATCCCGTCAGCAGCCTGCCAGGAGTAACAACGCCATGCGCTTGACCGAAGACCGGATATCCCATGTGTCCCACCTCGTCCTGGACATGCTGATGCAGGACAGGAACGTCGATGCAATCCAGCCCGAGGAGCGCATCCTCCGCGAGATCAAGCGGACCATTTCGGACGAGCTCAAGTTCGAGGACGAGGCCGACGCCGCTGCGCGTCGCACGATCCAGTCGCTCTCCCGGAGGGTGCCCGAGGGCAGCCGCGAGTGGGACGTTCTCTACCGGAAGTATTTCGAGGAAGAGCTGAACAGGAGAAGGAAGATTTGAACAAAGTTCTCGTCCCCGGCCTCCTGGTTCTGTGTGGTTTTTTCGCGGCCTCGGGATTGTTTCTCGGACCCGAGCCGTCTTTCCCGTATCAGCTCGCCTGGCTCGCGGGATACCTGCTGATCGTCCTCACCGTAGCCTACCGCTCCCTGTTCTCCGACGCGCCCTTCCGGGCCTTCCCGTTCATTGTCCTTGGCGTACTCCTGCTGAACTTCCTCGTGCAGCTCACCGGCGGCGTTCATTCCTTGCTCTGGCCGGCCTATTTCGTATTCGTCTCCGTTGCGGCGGTCTTCCTGCCCCTGCTCCAGACGCTGGCGACGAGCGCCATCATCCTTGTCATCGAGGGCGCCAACCTGTTCTTATCGGGAGGACCGGAGCCGGGCCAGTATCCGATCTATGCCGGTTTTGCCCTGTCCCTTGCCGTCGTTCCCGCGATCATATCCCATATCATCCATCGTACGCGCAGGGAGGCCGCGCAAGCAAAGGACGAGCATGAGAAGCTGCTCGAGCGCGCCGATGCGATCGACCCCCTTGACGACACGGACACGATCGGAGCGCTGACGGATGAGAGCCAGCTTGCGTCGAATGTGAGGGCCTCGAGGAGCCTGGAAGCCTCCTTTGACGGGCTCCTGGACATGATCTACGGGTTTGTTCCTGCACACGCCTATGCCCTGTTCGTGAAGGAGCGGGCCGGGGACGATGACTCCTTCGTGCTCCGGGCGCGCCGCAGCGATGCCGCCGGCATATTTCTCGCGCCCCTCGGAGAAGCGCTCAACTCCGGGAAGACCGGATCCCTCCTCATGCAATGCGTCCAGCTCCAGCAGCCGCAATACCTCCCGGGTGTCCATGAGTCCCTGGGGACCCTGGGGTACTACGTGCGCGCCGTGCCGGTGCGGTCGCTCCTTGCCATCCCCATCACCAGGGGGCGGGAGACCATCGGCATCCTGGCCATCGACAGCCTTGAAGAGGGCGCCTTTTCCCTGGAAACGCAGGACATGCTGGCGCGATTTTCGCCCTTTTTCATCGAGATCATCGAGAAGATCCGTGTCACGCAGGAGCTTGGCATGCGGGCAAGGACCTTCGCGGCCATGCACACGATGAGCGCCGTTCTGAACAGCACGCTCGAACTGGAGGACATCCTGGACGGACTGGCAAGGGAGATCAACATCCTTGTGCCGAACGATTTCTGTGTCTTTGTGCTCTATAATGACAGAATCCGCGCTGTCTCCGTCGTGCACCAGAGCGGGCTTGTGGAACTCGCGGATCCAGAGCAGTCGCTCCTGCGGAAAGTGGCTTCGTCCCTGATGACGGGTGAGAAGGGCGGGGCCAATGACGGGGAACCGGGAAAGCACCCTCTGGAACAAGGCACGCTGATCAACCAGATGCTGAACCAGTGGGAGAAGGGGCAGTCCGCTCCTTACCACTGGTCCGACCTCGGCGAGCGCACCGTGGTCGGCCTGATCGACACATCGACCCGGCTGACCCGGCAGCTCAGGTCCCTCTCCTGCTGGCCGCTGGCAAAAGGGGAGAAGTTCATCGGCGCCTTCTTTCTGGGGTCCCTCAGGCCCAACGCCTTCTCGGAATTTCACCTCACTTTTTTGGAGACCCTCTCCAACCAGATCGCCCTCGTCATGGACAACGCCATCCTGCATCAGCAGATCAGCAGCCTTGCACGGACCGATGGTCTGACAGGCCTGCTGAACCACCGTACCTTCATGGAGAAGCTGGCCGAGGAATATAGACGCATCGACCGGGAACCCCGGCCCTTCTCGATCCTGCTCATGGACATCGACAAGTTCAAGGCCGTAAACGACACCTACGGCCATCCCGTGGGCGACATCGCCATCAAGGCCGTTGCCAAAGTGCTGAGGGAGACCGCAAGGACAACGGACTTCGTGGCGCGGTACGGCGGCGAGGAGTTCGCGGTCGGCATGGTGGACACAACGACCAAAGGAGCGGGGCAGATGGCGGAGCGGGTCCGGAGCATCATGGAAAAGACCGTGGTGACCGCGGCCGGGGCCCGGGATCTCAGGATCACCCTGAGCATCGGCGTGGCGTCGTTCCCCGAGGACACGAAGACCCCCGCCGAGCTCGTCACCCTGTCGGACAATGCGCTGTACCAGGCGAAAAAGTCCGGCAGGAACCGGGTGTGCCTGCAGAAGGACATCGAGGCCGGCGACGGACAGCCGCAGAAGCACTCGTAACGCCAGAGGTAGTGCAGAATGGCAATCCCGAAACATGCAGTAAAATTCAACCTTTCCTTCTCCACCGTGTCATATACGGTAGCGAAGGTCAGCACAGGCCCTCTTCATGGATGAAGACCTTGATCTCATCACGAGAACCGTGGGCGGCGACCGCGAGGCGTTCAACGAGCTGGTGATCAAGTACCAGAAGCCTCTCTATTCGATGCTTTACCGCATGGTCAGCAGCCATGAGGACGCCGCGGACCTCCTGCAGAAGACTTTCGTCAAGGCCTTCACCGGCCTGGCATCGTTCGAGCGGCGCTCGACCTTCAAGACCTGGCTCTACCAGATCGCCATCAATCTGGCGAAAAACATCTACCGGGACCGGTCGCGGGCCGTGCAGGTGCCCCTGGAGAACGTGGTCCTGAGCCGGAATCCCCGGACGATCGAAACGATGATCGCGAAGGAGAACAGGCAGCAGCTCCAGGCGGCCCTGAGCGGATTGCCGGAAAAGCAGCGGCTGACGCTCCTGCTCAGGATCCAGGAAGGGAAGAAGTTCGATGAGATCGCCGGCATCATGCACTGCACCGTGGGCACCGCGAAGGCGAACTACCACCACGCGGTCCAGAAGCTGAAAGCGAGGCTGGGGGGAGAAACAACATAACAAGGACCGGGAAACACGAAGCAGATATCTGGCAGCATCCTGTAATGAAGCGTCAAGATCGGGAGGCCGCCCTGGAATAGGATCATGAAGTGCAGTGAAAAAAACATAAAAGACCTGCTCCCCGCTTATCTGGCAAGGGAGCTCGAAGCCGACGAGGCAGCGCCCGTCGATGCGCACCTGGCGTCCTGTGAGGACTGCCGCACCGAGCTTGCCCTCCTGGCAATGATGGCGGAAGAAACGGTGCCTGACCCGGGCGAAGCTTTCTGGGCTGAGATGCCCGGCCGTGTCTTCCGGGAAGTGCGGGCGCAGCAATCGAAGAGGAAAATCTTCGATGTTTTCCGGATCACGGAGCGGATGGCCCTGCCGCGCTGGGCCTGGGCTGCGGCCGCAACTGCGCTCGTGCTTTTGGTCTCCTGGTTCATCATGAGCCCGCTCCAGAAGCAGGGAGACGACTCCCCTGTCTGGAAAGAGGCATACGATTACAGTTACGGCTCCGTGCACGATCCGGCACTCACCCATCCGTCCACCAACATGTCGGAGCTGTCGTCAACCGAACTCAATTCCGTCGACGCCTGGGCGGGGCAGGAGCTGTCTACCATGGCCTTCGAGGCCGAATCGATCGTGCTGAATCCCGTCGACAGCGACCCCGCCGAGGAAATGGCGGAATTGAATGCCCGGGAAATCGAGCAATTTTCCAGATCGCTGAATGAATTAGAGGAGGGATGACCATGAGAAGGAGCGTCGGCATCATCGCGGTGGCCGCTATTCTGATCGTGAGCGGGACGACCGTTCATGCCCAGCAGGCTCCCGGACGGGGCCCCCTGCCGGGGCAGTTCGAAGACGACCCGGGATTTGAGGGACCCCAGGGCCGCGAACCGGCCCCGAGCGAGGCAAAGCGCGAGGCGGTCCGGAAAAAAGTGGAAGCGGTCAGAATGTGGCGCATGACGGAGGAGCTCAAGCTCGATGAGAAAACGAGCACGCAGCTGGCTTCATTCCTGAGTTCCATCGAGGGAAAACGGCGGGGACTCATCAGAGCACACATGAACGGCATGAAGGAACTGCGGGCCGCGCTCGACGCGGGAAAGCCCGACGAGGGGAGACTGAAGGGAACGATCGACAAGATAGAAAAGAACCAGCGCGCCATGGTCGACCTGCGGCAGAAAGAGATAGACGGCATCAAAGGAATGCTTTCCACGGAGCAGCAGGCACGCTACCTGGTCTTTCAGCAGGACTTCAGGCGCGAGATACGCGGCATGATCGAAGGCGCGAGAGCCGGCGGCGGACAGACACGGGGAGCACCCCGGCAGTAGTTGCCATACCTCAAGGCCGCTTGAACCGTTCAAGCGGCCCTTTTTTATGGCCTTATCCTCCGCCCGCTAAGGAATCATCATTCCTCGCAACGGGCGTAGAAAAATTCGTGAACCCTCTATCCTGAAAAACGCGGCCCGTTCCCCCTGACTCTTTGATGAAAGCTTCCGAGTTTCATCCGATCAATCCCCGAATTGACCAGTGGAAGATGACACTCCCCATCGCGGCGACATGCCCGGGCTTTCCCTGCGACCATCGCTGATTTATGCCTCGCCCCCCTCGCGTTCATGATGCTTTACGGTGATCGTCCCGGCCGCCCCGAAGCCTTATGTTGACAAAAGCCACCGGAAGCCCGTATAATCCCCTACTCTTTGACCAGGGCAGGTGACGCTCCATGCAACGTATCGTAAAAAAGTACGGGAAGTTCCTTGAGATGTCCAGCAAGCGTTTCGCCGAGGCGGCCCGAAAGCACGGTGTGAAGTGCAAGCGCGGCTGCTACGAGTGCTGCTCCGTCGGCTTCTTCGACATTACACTCCTCGATGCACTGCACTTGCGGGCGTCGCTCAGGAAAGTGCCGGCACGGATCCGCGACCGGGTGATCGCGAAGGCCAATGAACAGCTCGACGTCCTCGAGAAGAAGAAGGCTTTCTCCCGGAGGGACCCGCTCCTCAAATCACTCCCTGCCATCGATGCCATATCGCGGAGATCGGCCAAGATGGCCTGCCCGGCGCTCGACGACAATGGGGCCTGCCTTATCTACGCGCAGCGCCCCCACATCTGCCGAATCTTCGGCCCGACCGTCCGCGGCCCGCGGCGCGCGGTGCGGCTCGAAGGATGCGGATACTTCACCCGGGACATCCCGGAGCAGGACTTCCCCATCTTTGACCATTACGAAGAAGAGCAGGAAATGCAAAAGGCCATGTTCCGGAAGGCCGGCCGCAAGCGCATCCGCGAAGTGGATACGATCATCCCGGCGGCACTCACGCTGGACCTGAAGAAGTGGCTTTGAAGGACAATGGTAACCACCGATAAACACGGATGGACACCGATCAAGAAGGCTCTTGTCATAAGACCTGAGCGTTTCCCTGCGTGAGGCAAGGCCGCACCGGCCTGTCCCCGCACTTCGGCAACAGCAGTGATGTTCACCCGGGGGTTCTCCAGTCTTTCCTCCGGGTCCTTGTGGCAGGTGATCCTCAAGAATGGAAATCCTGAGCAGAAAAACCCTCTGGAAGGGAAAGTTCATGAGCGCTGTGGAGATCACCTACCGTGATGCCCGGGGCGTGGTGCGGACCTGGGAGGCCTTGGAACGGGTGGGCATCGGCGGCATCGTGGTGATGGTCGGTGTGACGCCCGGTGGAAAGGTCATCCTGGAGAAGCAGTTCCGGCCGCCCATGGGACGGGACGTGATCGAACTGCCGGCGGGTCTCGTCGAGCCCGGCGAGAACATGGAAGAGGCGGCACGGCGGGAGTTGATCGAGGAAACGGGCTGGTCAGCGGGAGCGATGGAGTTCCTGGCCGAGGGCCCCATTTCCACGGGGGCCTCGACGGAGTCGCTCAGGGCCTATCTCTGCACCGGGCTCGAACAGGTGGGGAAGAACGGCGGCGACGACAATGAGATCATCGAGGTGATCGAGGTGCCGCTGGAGGCCGCCCAGGAGTTCCTGAGATCGCAGCAGAAGGCGGGCGTCCTCGTCGACCTGAAGGTCTTCGGCCTGGTAGAACTGGCGCGGAAGCGCTTGGAGCAGAATCCTGCGCCGTGAGCGCCGGCGTAACCGGGTTGGACCTGCCCGATGCTGGCCGCGCCAATGTCCCTCCTGCCGGCCCGGCACCGAGCCCGATGCAGCTCCCCTTCCGTCACCCCTCTCGTCCCCGTTCAATACTTTCCGAGGCAGCGCAATCCCGCACAGGGGTTGTCTCTTGAAATACCGGAATGTTTCTGTTATCTTTGCTGCAGCCTTTCATCCCGGGAACCAGTTCTTGCGAAACAGGGAGGAGCATGAACAGTTTGCACGAATTCACGAATGAGCCGATGATCGCGTACTTTTCCATGGAGATCGGCGTGAAGAACGACATCCCCACGTACAGCGGCGGCCTGGGCATTCTCGCCGGTGACACCATCAAATCCGCGGCAGACCTCAACCTGCCCCACGTTGCCGTGACCCTGATCGCGCGCAAAGGCTATTTCAACCAGGAGCTCGACGGCAGGGGCTGGCAGCTCGAGAAACCCGTGACCTGGGACCCCGCGAAATATATGACGCTGCTGAAGGAAAAGGTCAAGGTCCAGATCGAGGGGCGCGATGTGTACATCCAGGCCTGGCTCTATCTCGTGGTCAGCCCCACCGGCGGCAGGGTCCCGATCCTCTTCCTCGACACCGACCTCCCCGAGAACGCGACCGAGGACCGGGGCATCACCGACTCCCTCTACGGCGGCGACAGCGCCTACCGCATCAAGCAGGAGGTTGTGCTCGGCATGGGCGGAGTCCGCATGCTCCAGGCGCTCGAGTTCCATATCAAGAAATACCACATGAACGAGGGCCATGCCAGCTTTCTCGCCCTGGAACTGCTGCTCCGGTTCAAGCGCGATATCGAGAGCGTCTGGGACGAGCGTTCGATCTGGGACGTCGCGCGCGTGCGCGACCTCTGCGTATTCACGACCCATACGCCGGTCGACGCGGGGCACGACAAGTTCTCCTATGCCCTGGTCAAACAGGTGCTCGGGGAGATCATTCCCTTCGACGTGCTGAAGGACCTCGCGGGGAAGGACAGTTTGAACATGACCCTGCTCGCGCTGTCGCTCAGCAAATACATCAACGGCGTCGCGAAGAAGCATGGCGAAGTGTCCCAGCACATGTTCCCGGGCTACCACATCCACGCCATCACGAACGGCGTGCATACCTTCACCTGGACATGCCCCGAGATCGCCAAACTGTTCGATGAATACATCCCCGGGTGGGCGCACGAGCCCGAATTGTTCGTCCGGTCGGGCAACATCCCCGAGATCGAGCTCTGGGAAGCGCACCGGGAGGCAAAGCGGAAGCTCCTGACCTATGTCGGCGAGGCGACCGGCGTGGTCATGGATGCGAACGTGCTGACCATCGGGTTCGCGAGGCGCGCCGCGGCCTACAAACGGCCGCACCTCCTCTTTTACGATCTCGACCGGCTCGTGAAGATCGGCGGGCAGGGCCGGCTCCAGGTCATCTACGCGGGCAAGGCCCATCCCCATGACGACATCGGCAAGCGCCTGATCCAGGGCATCCACGAGTTCCGCGACAAGCTGCGGGGAAAGATCGAGATCGCCTTCCTGCCCGGCTACGACATGGACATCGCGCTCAAGCTTGTCTCCGGCGTCGACATCTGGCTCAACACGCCGCTCAGGCCGCTCGAGGCCTCCGGCACGAGCGGCATGAAGGCCGCCCACAACGGCGTGATCAATTTCAGCGTGCTCGATGGCTGGTGGATCGAGGGGCACATCGAAGGGTACACGGGCTGGTCCATCGGCGGGATGCCGACGGAAACTTCCGCGTCGGGGGCCTCCGATGCCGAGGATGCGGCCGACCTCTACTTCAAGCTCGAGAACCTGATCATTCCAAAATATTACAATGCCGACAAGAGCAACTGGAGCCGCATGATGAAGAACGCCATCAGCAAGAACGCCTATTACTTCAACACCCACCGCATGATGCGCCGGTACGTGACCGAGGCTTATATCCGGTAGCATCCGGGACAGGTCCACCAGCCTCCTTCGCCCGTCATTGTTCTCCCGCACAACGGAGATGTGCCTGTCATACCCGCCTCGTGATTATCGTTAAAGATACGCCGTCCGTATTCCGATAAGAAAGCACGGGATTCTCCCCCTTCCCCCGGTCGGCCGAGCCGCGCGGTGCCGCAAGGAATAACCGTGTTAATCCCGATAGTTGCCTATGAGCCCTGTCAACAGAAACGTCAACCCCGGCTTCTTCCTTTTCAGGATCGGCCTCATCATGTTCCTTGCCGAACTGAGCGTTATGCTTGCGCTGCCTCTCCTGGCGCCCTCAGCAGGGAACGCATTTTTCCTTGCGATCGCCGATGCGGTCCTCCTGACCCTGGTGGCCGCGCCCTTTCTCTGGCGGTTCGTCGTCCGGCCCATCCAGGTCGCCGCGGAACATTCGATCGGGGTCGCCGAGTTCGCCCTGAGATCGAAGGACAGCGAACTGGCACAGTCATCCCAGGACTGGGCGGCGATCTTCGATACGCTTACCGACATGGTCACGGTCCATGACAGGGATTTCAACATTATCCTCGCCAACAGGGCGGCCAGAAAGATCCTGAACCTCCCCCTCGACTTTCTCGCGAAGGAGAAATGCTACGAGCGCTACCATGGGACGGTGTACGCTCCCGAAGGCTGTCCGAGCTGTCAGAGCCTCATCACCGGAATGCCGGGGACCTTCGAAACGTTCGAGCCGCACCTGAACCGGTTCATAGAAATTCGCGCCATCCCGCGGATCGACAGCGGCAACCGGGTCCTGGGAATGATCCACGTGGTCCGGGACATCTCCGAACGAAAACAGATGGAGGAGTCACTGCAGGACCAGAAAGCCTTCGCGGAGAACATCATCCAGAACTCGGCAGTTGCGACGTTCGTCGTCAACCCTGAGCACAGGATCGTGTTCTGGAACAGGGCCTGTGAGGAGCTGACCGGCGCACGGGCCGGCGACATGATCGGGACCGACCATCAGTGGAAGCCGTTCTACGCGCAGCACCGCCACACGCTGGCCGACGTCGTGATCGACGGCAATATTGACGGCGCGTCCGGCCTGTACAGCAAATTCGCCCGGTCCGCCCTCGTCCCCGACGGCCTGAAGGCCGAAGGCTGGTACAAGAACCTGAACGGCAAACAGCGGTACATCCTCTTCGATGCCGTGCCGATCTGCGACGCCAAGGGCAAATTGGTCGTGGTAATAGAAACGCTGCAGGACATCACGGACCTTCGCCAGGCGGAAGAGGACCTGGCCAGGAACGAGGGCCAGCTCAGGGCGATCATCGAGACCGTACCCGAATGCGTAAAACTCGTCGATGCGCGCGGAAATCTGCTCGAGATCAACGCAACGGGCCTTGCGATGCTCGAAGCGGAAAGCCCCGCCGATGTCGTCGGGAAGTCGCTCTCCGGAGCCATCGTACCGGAATACCGGAACGCCTTCCAGGAACTGACGGAACGGACATTCCGGGGAGAGTCGGGCACGCTCGAGTTCGAGCTCGTCAGCCTGAAAGGCGCCCGGCGATGGGTCGAGACGCGGACCGCTCCTCTCAAGAATGTCCGCGGCGAGATCATAGCCCAGCTGAGCGTTACGCGGGACATTACGGAGCATAAAAAGCTGGAAGGCCAGCTGCGCCACGCCCAGAAGATG
The DNA here is from genome assembly GCA_035516965.1 of Nitrospirota bacterium. Taxonomy (NCBI): domain Bacteria; kingdom Pseudomonadati; phylum Nitrospirota; species Nitrospirota bacterium. The sequence goes on along the minus strand of DATIZR010000111.1, from coordinate 69,423 downwards.
GAGGCGATCGGCACGCTGACCGGCGGCATCGCTCACGATTTCAACAATATCCTTACCGCCATCATCGGGTACGGCAGCATTCTCAGGCTCAAGATGAATCAGGACGACCCCCTGAAAAAGAATGCCGATCAGATCGTCCTCTCGGCGGAACGGGCCTCGAGCCTGACACAGAGCCTGCTGACGTTCAGCCGGAAGCTCGTGATCACGCTCAAGCCGGTGAATGTGAACGAGATCATCGGCCGCGTGGGGAAACTGCTTCGCCGGCTGATCGGCGAGGACATCGAATTCTCGACCCGGCTCACCACGGACGACACGACGGTCGTGGCCGATTCCGGCCAGCTGGAGCAGGTGCTCGTGAACCTGGCGACCAACGCCCGCGACGCCATGCCCGACGGAGGTTCGCTGACCATCGCGACAGAGCTCGTGGACATCGGCAGGGAGTTCATCAGCGCACACGGCTATGGGAAACAGGGAACCTATACGCAGATCACCGTGACCGATACGGGCTGCGGCTTCGATGACGACACCCGGGCGAGGATCTTCGAACCTTTCTTCACGACGAAAGAGGTCGGGAAAGGAACGGGCCTCGGGCTTTCCATCGTCTACGGCATCATCAAGCAGCACAACGGCTTCATCAACTGCTCCAGCACGCCGGGCTGCGGCGCCACGTTTACCGTCTATCTGCCCGTTGCAAGGCTTTCCGGGGACATCGCCGCCATGGAGCAGACCAAGACCGAGATACCCCGCGGAGGCTCGGAAACCGTCCTGATCGCCGAGGATGACCGGGAGGTCCGCAAACTGACGAGAGCGGTGCTCGAGGATTTCGGCTATACGGTCATAGAAGCAGAGGACGGCGAGGAAGCCGTGGCCCGTTTTCGCGAGCACCCGGACCGGATACAGCTTCTCCTGTTCGACGTGGTCATGCCTCGGATGAACGGCAAGGAGGCCTATGATGATATCCGGAAGATGAGGCCCGCGATCAGGGTCATTTTCACCAGCGGGTACAACAAGGCGCTCGTCCAGAAAAAAGGCATCCGGGATGAGAATCTGGACATCGTGATGAAGCCCATATCCCCGAGGGATTTGCTGAATAAGGTGAGGGAGGTGCTCGATACATGAGCGAATCGAACAACAACAGCCTGCTGGTCGTGGATGATGATCCCTATGTGCTCGAGTCCATATCGTCGCTCCTGAAGGAGTTCGGATTCCACGTGAGCACCTGTCAGAGCGCGTCCGACGCGCTGGAGCGGGTGAAAAGCCTCCACTTCGACGTGGTCCTGACCGACATCAAGATGCCGTCCATCACCGGCATCGAGCTCCTGCAGCGCGTACACGCCTCCTATCCCCAGCTGCCGGTCATTCTCCTGACGGCCTTTGCCGAACTCGATGTCGCCGTCGATGCGATCAAGCGGGGCGCCTTCGACTTCATCACGAAGCCGTACAACCCCGAGTACCTGGTCCATTCCGTGGAGAAGGCCGCGAAATACACGCGGCTCATCCAGATGGAGAAGAACTACAAGGACATGCTCGAGGACACGGTCAGGAAGCGGACCCAGGAGCTGGCCGATGCTCTCCAGATGGTCAAGAACATCGCAAACGAGGTGACGACGCGCTTGACGACGGTTGCGGAATACCGGGACACCGACACGGGCGCGCACATTTCGAGGATCGGCCTGTATTCGAACAAAATCGCCGAGGCGCTGCAGATGCCCCCGGATTTCGTCGAGACCGTCACCTTCGCGAGTTCGATGCACGACATCGGGAAGATCGGTATCCCCGACAATATCCTGCTGAAGCCGGGAGCGCTCACGAAGGAAGAGTTCGAGGTCATGAAGACCCACACGACCATGGGAGAAAAGATCCTGGACGGGTCGACCTACCCCACGATCCAGCTGGCCGCCTCGATCGCGCTGAACCATCATGAACGGTGGGACGGCAAGGGGTACCCGCGGGGGCTTCACGGTGAAGCCATCCCGATCGAGGGCAGGATCGTCATGCTTGCCGACCAGTACGACGCCTTGCGGAGCAAGAGGCCCTACAAGCCCTCTTTCGACCACGAGGCCACGTGCAGGATCATTACCCAGGGCGACGAACGGACGAAGCCGGAGCACTTCGACCCGGCCGTATTAAAGGCCTTTAAGGAGATCGCGCCGGCGTTCAACGAGATATTCAACTCCCACGACGACCAGTGACTCCGGCAGGGCCCCGACCCGCCCGCGTCCGGTCACAGCAGAACAGCATAGGCGATGCCGAACGACCACATCGGCTCTTCGGTGCGCAGCATGATCCGGGCGTCGGTCCTTGAGTTGTTATGCACTCCCCCGCACGAACGACATGAGCCCGAAGTATCCTGAATCCTCCCTCCCTCCCTCTCTCCCTCCCTCCCGCCCGCCGCAGCACTTCATTCGTTCCTTGCTTTATTGCCACATTTATATTATATTTTTTCATGCGCACAAAGATCAAAACCACGCAGGAATTAAAGCAGCTCCTCGGCATCCTGAGGGCGACGGGCAAAAAGATCGTCTTCACGAACGGATGTTTCGACCTGATCCATACCGGCCACACCCGGTATCTCGCCAGGGCGCGGTCCTACGGCGACCTGCTCGTCGTTGCGCTCAACAGCGACGCGTCCGTCCGGATGATCAAGGGGGAAAAGCGTCCGATCAACACCGAGGCGGAACGCGCGGAAACGCTGGCCGCGCTGGAGTCCGTCGATTTTGTCACCGTCTTCGATGAGCCCGATCCCCATCGGATCATCTCGGAGCTGCAGCCTGACGTGCTCGTAAAGGGGGGCGACTGGCCCGTGGAAAAGATCATCGGACGTGATGTCGTGGAAGCCCGGGGGGGGAAGGTCGTCAGCGTGGGATATATCGAGGGCGCTTCCACGACGGGCATGATCGAGAAGATTCTGCAGCGCTATCGCTGATCCTGTCCCGCCGCGTTCCTATCGCGGTTTTCGTCTCCTCCTCGAATCCTCTATCCGCTCGAGTTCCTCATCAGCGAATCCGAAATAGTGGCCGATCTCGTGGATCACCGTCTCCAGGACGATCTCCTCTATTTCCTCGGGCGATCGTGCGGCGCTCTCGATCGGCCGCCGGTAAATGACGATGCGGTCCGGGAGCGCGTTGCCGTAGTTCCATTCGCGCTCGGTGAGCGGCACCCCCTGATACAGGCCGAACAGCGTGCCCCTTTCGATGCCCATGGCCCGGAGGATCTCCGGCGAGGGATCGTCCTCGACCTCTATGGATATGTTTTTTATCTTCTGCTTGAACCTGCGCGGAAGCCGGCTGAGGGAGTTCTGCACCAGCTGTTCAAAGGAATGACGGTCCATGGATCAATACGCGCCCCGCATCGGCAGGCTCTCTTGAACGAAGGGGAACCCTGCCTTTTTCCCGCAACGTGCATTTTCCGGGGAGCACGTCAGTTTTCCTGCCCTGGCCGGTCAATGCGGTGTGCCGGTCTTGAACCAGGGGAGCGCTCCAGGTGAAGCTTTTTATGTATGGCGTCGTCGATTGACGTCCGGACGCCCGGCTCGACGTTGGTGAACCTGATCCCATACAGGATTGCATCACGTTTATTGGACGGACGGACAGCCCGCATGATTTCTCCGTAGCCGCTCACGTGCGCTCCATCGGGCAGAAAGAATGAGAAATAAACACCTTCACCTTTTGCGAGGGGCTCCTCCGCCCGGATAAGCATTCCACTGGCGCTGATATTCTCGGTCCAGAACGGCAGCGGCCGGTTCCTGAACCTGCCCTGGATGGCGACGGCAAGCGCTGCCCGGTAGAACATCCTCGGCGGAACATCGAGGAGTTGCCGCATTTTGATATGAAGCAGGGTGAGGTCGACGGGCAGGGTAACTATTGCATTGACACGGCACCGCCTGCAGCGCTCGCGTTGATCCAGGGTGTCGTTGCAGATCAGAATGGTGGAAACCGTTCTCAATTCCCCGCTCTTCCTGATGGTGTCGAAGAACTCCTCGCTGCCGATGCCCGGCGTGTTCAGCTGCGTCACGATGAGATCCGCCTTCTCCCGGGCGTGGATCTTCAGCAGCTCGGTCGTCGTGGCCGCCGCGAACACCTTGATATCCACACGGTCGAGAAAGCTGCCTTTCCCGGTCATCAGGCTTTTCACGTCATTCGTCAACAGTACTTTCTTCATTGTCCGTTGTGATCGTTATGCCGACCTGCCGTACGCGTTCCAAGGAAAAAGCCGGAGATCATCATGATCTCCGGCTTCACTGCTTCTTTCTCATTTTTTCATACTGATACGGGAGAACACGTCCTTGCCTCGATACACCGCAGCATCGCCGAGCTCTTCCTCGATGCGGATGAGCTGGTTGTACTTGGCGATGCGGTCCGTACGCGAGAGCGAGCCTGTCTTGATCTGTCCCGTGTTCGCGGCCACGGCAAGATCGGCGATCGTCGAGTCCTCGGTCTCGCCCGAGCGGTGCGAGACAACGGCCGTGTACCCGGCGCGCTTCGCCATCTCGATGGCGTCGAGGGTCTCCGTGAGCGTTCCGATCTGGTTCAGCTTGATCAGGATCGAGTTCGCGATGCCCTGCTCGATTCCCTGTTTGAAGATTGTGGTGTTCGTGACGAAGATATCGTCTCCCACGAGCTGGACCCTGCTCCCCAGATGGTCCGTCAGCAGCTTCCAGCCCTTCCAGTCCTTTTCGGACATGCCGTCCTCGATGGAGATGATCGGATACTGACGGATCCAGCTCTCGTAGAACTTGATCATCTTGTCCGAGGACATCTTCTTGCCCTCGCCCTTCATGTCGTAGACGCCCTTCTCGTAGAACTCGCTGGAGGCGACGTCAAGTCCCAGGAACACGTCCCTGCCCGCTTTGTATCCCGCCTTCTGGACCGCTTCAAGGATGACCTGGCAGGCCTCCTCGTTCGACCGAAGGTTCGGAGCGAACCCGCCTTCGTCGCCGACGGCGGTGTTGTACCCTTTTTTCTTCAGCACCGACTTCAGGTTATGGAAGACTTCCGCGCCGATCCTGATAGCATCGGCACAGGTCTTTGCGCCCGCCGGGATGATCATGAACTCCTGGAAGTCAACGTTGTTGTCCGCGTGTGCTCCTCCGTTCAGCACGTTCATCATCGGGACCGGCAACTCCTTCGCGTTCGGACCGCCGAGGTAATGGTAGAGCGGCAGCCCCGCGTCCTCGGCGGCTGCCTTCGCAACAGCCATAGATACGGCAAGGAGAGCATTGGCGCCCAGTTTTTTCTTGGTCTCCGTGCCGTCCAGCTCGATCATGGTCCTGTCGATAACCGCCTGCTCCGAGGCATCCATCCCGCTGATGACCGGCGCGATCACCTCGATCACGTTGTTCACGGCCCTCTGCACTCCCTTGCCCAGGTAGCGCTTGCCGCCGTCGCGGAGCTCGAGCGCTTCGCGCTCGCCCGTGGATGCGCCGCTCGGTACAATGGCGCGGCCCATGGCCCCGCTCTCCAGAATGACATCGGCCTCTATTGTCGGGTTGCCCCTCGAATCCAGTACCTCTCGCGCGTACACATCGATGATCTCGCTCATGAACCCCCCTTGCTCGATTGGCAGAAATTTACCACGAAAAAAACGAAGTGCACGAAGTTGAAGTTAGCGCACTGTTCTGATCTTGTCTTCGAATCTCTTCGCCGGCACCCGGTGCCTACGAGCTTGCACCCGACGCTCATGAGTGCAAAGCGCGAATGTTGGGTGTGGCTACGCAGTCTGTTCTTGCCTGCGGCCGCGATACGGCAACAGCAGGCTATGAAGGCGCGACCATAACGAGTGCAGGGTGTATTTTAATCCAGACTTGTCCGGGTGTGGCTCCTACTGTCCCAGAACGAAAGCCCTGCCGGCGTTGACGAGTTCCTTCACCAGTTCCTCGGACCCGGCTTCCACATAGACCCGGACCACCGGCTCCGTTCCCGAGGCGCGCATCAGCACCCAGCTGTCGTCCTCGAGCATATACTTGGTGCCATCGGCCGTGGTCTTCTTGCCCTTGACCCGCAGGTCCCCCAGTTCGCTGAGCGGCTGGCTCAGGCGTTCGCCGACCGCCTTCCGGTTCGCTTCGGTCAGGTGGATGTCGATCCGTTCGTTCAGGATCGTCCCTACCTCCTTGTAGAGCCGCTTCAGCATTTCCCGGATCGATTTTTTCTCGCTTGCGACCATTTCGGCAACCAGGAGGCAGGCAAGGATGCCGTCCTTTTCCGGGACATGGTCCTTCATGGTCAGACCGGCGCTTTCCTCGCCTCCGAAGATGATCTTGCCCTGCACGAGAAGATCGCCGATGTACTTGAACCCCACGCCGGTCTCGTAGACCTCGATGCCGTGTTTCTTTGCCACCGCATCCACGAGGTGGGAGGTTGCGATGGAGCGGGCGGCGCCGCCTTTCCAGCCGCGCGTGCGGCAGAGGTAGTCCAGGAGCAGGGCAAGGACCTGGTTCGGGTTGATGCAGGTCCCGTCGCTGTCCACGACGCCGAAGCGGTCGGCGTCCCCGTCAACAGCCAGCCCCAGGTCGAGCCGTCCCTTTCTGATCGTTTCGACCAGCTCCGCCAGGTTCTCTTCAGACGGCTCGGGCGACCTGCCTCCGAAGAACGCATCGCGGTGCCCGTGCACGACGGATACGGAGCATCCCGCCTCGCGCAGCAGCGTGTCCAGATAGTCCCTGCCCGTCCCATAGAGCAGGTCGGCACCGATCTTGAGCTTTGCTTTCCTGATCGGCTCGAAATCGATCTTCTTGCGGAGATCGTCCAGGTAGAACCGCCGCAGGTCAGCGTCCTCCACCATGCCCTTCTGCCTCGCTTCCGCGAGCGGCATGGCCGGGACCGAGTTCTTGTCGACGAGGGCATTCGCGCGGGTTTCTATGTCTTTGGTCGTTTCGGGCAGGGCGGGGCCGCCCCATGCCGCGGAGAATTTGAGGCCGTTGTATTCAGGGGGGTTGTGGCTGGCGGTGAAATTGATGCCGCCTGCGGCCTTTCTCCGGATGATCTCGAAGGCCACCGCGGGAGTGGGAGAGTCGCGGTTCGAAAGAAAGGAGCGGATGCCGTTGGCCGCGAGCACCCTTACCGATTCAACGGCAAAGCGTTCGGACAGGAAGCGCGTATCGTACCCCACGATGACGCCCTTGTCCTTCAGCCCCTGCGCACCGAGATGGTCGGCGATGGCCTGCGTCACCGCCCTGACCCGCGCGGAGGTGAAATCATCGGCGATGACGCCGCGCCATCCCGATGTTCCGAACTTTATCTTCTCAACCGCCATATGTTTTCAAAAATATCATAAACAGTCGGGCATTGCAACTCAAAATACCTCAGGCGCTGTTTTGAAGATCATGACGATCGCTTTTGGATCGAGCGGAGGAAGGAGCAAATGCTCTGCGGAAAAGAGAAAATCAGATTGGATCCGCGACAACGTCTGCGCGCACGCCTGAAGGGGAACCGGTCCGCGGAAGCTGACGTCCGCTTCAGATCCGGATGATCTCCGCCCGAAGTTCATCGCCGATGTGGAGGAGGGCGACCGAGTTGTAGGGCGCGTAGCGTTTGTCCGTCGGGCTGCCGGGGTTCAGATAGTAGACGCCATCCGCCAGCCCCCAGAATGGCACATGGGAATGGCCGTAGACGATGAGGTCGACCTGGTCGAACTCTTTCCTGATCATCTCCCGCTGCACGTCGATCCTGTACTTGCCGTGGATAAGGCCGATGGCGAACTTCCCGAGCCTGAGGACTTTCTTCCGCGGAAGACGGGCCTGCGCTTCTGCATCATCCATGTTCCCTGCCACGGCCTCGACGGGCGCGACCACCCTAAGCTCCTCGAGGACCGACAGGTCGACGATATCGCCGGCGTGGAGTATCAGGTCAACTCCTTTGAAAAGTTCGAACACAGCGGCGGGAAGCGAGGTGCCGACAACAGGTACGTGAGTATCCGATATGACACCAACCTTCATGAATGCTCCCCGGAATGGAAAAGAACGCGAATACTCCGAAAAGGACGGACCCCTCGAAGCCGGAATCCGCTCCTTCCGGTGTTATCCGCGTCCCCCTCTCGCCTTCATCTCTCCGACAAGAGCGTCAAGGGGCACCGTGACCTGCTCTTTGGTCTGCATGTTGCGGAGAATGCCGGTCTTCGACTGCAGTTCCTGGTCTCCCACGATCAGCGTGTGCGCGGCACCCGACTTGTCCGCCTTCTTCATCTGGCTCTTGAGGCTCGCACCCGTGTAATCGGTCTCGACCCGGATGCCGGCCGCCCGGAGAGCGTGTATCAGGGGCAGCACGAACGCAACGGCCTGCTCGCCGAGCGCGGAGAGGAACAGGTCCGGACGGGGCTGCCGAAGCCGCGACGCGTCCATGAGGGACACCGCACGCTCGACCCCGAGCGCGAAACCGATGCCGGGCGTTTCGGGTCCGCCGATCTCCTTTACCAGGCCGTCATAGCGTCCCCCGGCCGCGACCGTGTTCTGCGCGCCCATCTGGCCCATGACGAGTTCGAATGTCGTGCGGGTGTAGTAGTCAAGGCCGCGGACGAGGCGTGGGTTCACGGTGAAGGGGACGCCCAGGCTGGTGAGCCCGCTTTCGACCGTTTCGAAGTGTGCCTTGCAGGGTCCGCAGAGATGGTCCAGCATGACCGGAGAATCTGCGAACTTGTCCGCGTCCACCTTGCAGTCCAGCACCCGGAGCGGGTTCGTCTCGTACCGCCGCTGGCAATCAGCACAGAGTTCCGGCAGCTTTCCCTTAAGATACTCCTTCAGCGCATCCCGGTAGCCCCCGCGGCAAACACCGTCCCCCAGGGAGTTGATCTGGAGCGTCAGGCCAGGTATGCCGAGCTTCGCGAACAGGGTGTGCAGCATGACCAGGATCTCGATGTCTACGTGGGGATGATCGATCCCCAGCGCCTCGACCCCGATCTGGTAGAACTGGCGGTAGCGGCCTTTCTGCGGCCGCTCGTGCCGGAACATGGGGCCAAGGTAGTACAGCTTCGTGAGCTGCGCATCGACGTACAGCTTATGTTCCACGAACGCGCGTACCGTGCCGGCGGTCCCCTCGGGTCTCAGGGTGATCTTTTTCCCGTCGCGGTCCTCGAAGGTGTACATCTCCTTTTCCACGATGTCCGTCGACGCGCCGATGCTCCGCGCGAACAGCTCGGTGTATTCGAATACGGGGACCCTGATCTCGGTGAACCCGTAATCTTCGAATAATGACCGCGCGGTCGATTCAAGATGCTGCCAGAGATGAATATCGGCGGGAAGCACGTCCTTCACGCCCTTGATGGCCTGGATGCTCATGCTGACTCCTTATTCAAACAGCTCAAATAGCCGGGACGGGAGGAGAGGAAGTTGAAGCGGTATCACGGCTTCCTGACCTTTCACCTTCCTTACCTCCCTGTCTCCTGGTTCACTACGGTTTCCGGAGCAGTTTCCAGGGATGGCTCTTCACGTCATCCGTGGTCTCCTTGAGGTTCTGCGCCGTGTCGCGGAGGCTCTGCATCATGGCGTCGACGTTCTTCTTGTTCTCCCCCACGAGGGCGTCCGTTTTTTTGGTCAATGCCTGAAGGCTGGTTGCGCTTTCATCGAGCTTCTTCACGAGGGCGGGCAGATTCTTGAGCGTCTGGGCAACGTCGTCCTTGCTGGCAGTCATGACCTTGATGTTCCCCGATGCCTCCTGCAGGTTCTGGACCGTCGTCTTGAGGGATCTCGCGAGCTCGGGGTCTCCCAGCGCCCGGTTCAGGTTGGTCGCGATGTTCTGGAGCTTCGCGACCACGTCGAGGGCGGCCTTGGTCACGTCCTCGAGCTTGAGCGGCTCCTCCCCCACCAGCGACTCGTTCGGTCCGAGCAGGCTCGACCCGGGCGTCCCGCCGCTCAGCTCCACGTACTTGCCTCCCACGAGGCCCAGGGTCTTGATCGCGGCCCGGGTGTCCTTCTGAATGGCGGTGTCGCTGTACACGCTCAGCGTCACCTCGATCCGGTCGTTCTGCGCGGGCGCTACGCGGACGTTCTCCACCTTGCCGACCTTCATCCCGGCGTACCGCACGGGCGCGTTCTTCTCGATGCCGTCGCTGAAAGCAAAAAGGACGCTGACCTCCTTCTTCTTCTTGAAGAGGCTCTGGACATCGCTCACGGCGAAGACCATGATGACGAGGATCACGAAGGCGAGCAGGAGAAAAATGCCCGCCCGGATCTCGGTGCGGCGGTAATCCATTCTTTCACCTCAACGAAGAAAACGGCCTCCGGGCCGCGGTGACGCTGGAAAACGGCTGAACCTGGCTCAGCTCACATTTTCGTTGTTGAGCTTCTCCGCGGCCCGTAGGCCCCGTCGCGTAATGTATGATTCATCCGATCAGCAGGTCTTCCCGATAATCTCTGCTCGATGCCCGGAACGAGATCGGACCGTCGGGGCTGCCGGTGATGAACTGCTGGACGAGGGGATCGCTGCTGCTCCGGATCTCCTGGGGAGTCCCCTGGGCCAGCACTTTCCCCCGGTAGAGGATCACGATCTTGTCCGCGATCCTCATTGCCTCCTCCACGGCATGAGTGACCACGATGCAGGTGATGCCCAGAAGCCGGTTCAGGTCGGCGATCAGCTTGGTGATGACCGCGGCGACGATGGGATCGAGCCCGGATGTCGGCTCGTCGAAGAAGACGATCTCGGGGTCCAGGGCGATCGCCCGGGCAAGCGCGACCCGTTTCTGCATCCCCCCCGACAGATGCCCGGGAAAGAGGTCCTCGAAGTCGCGCAGGCCCACCAGCTCCAGCTTCATCTTTACCATGATCTTGATGATATTGTCGTCCAGGGTCGTGTGCTCGCGGATCGGGAGCGCCACGTTCTGGCCGACGGTCAGCGAATTGATCAGCGCCCCATGCTGGAACAGCACGCCGATCTTCTTGCGGAAGGGGTCCAGCTGCCTCCCCTCGAGCTTCGTGAGCTCCGAATCGCCGGCAAGCACCCTTCCGGAGTCTGGTTTGAGCGCGCCGATCATGATCTTGAGGAGCGTGCTCTTGCCTCCCCCGCTCGTGCCGAAGATATGGGTGATCTTCTTTCGCTCCGCAACGAAGCTCACTCCATCGAGCACGTCCCGGCCGCCGTAACCCTTTTTGATGTTCTCGATTGCGATCATGCCTTACCCGTAGAAGGCCGCCGTCATGACCGTGTCCAGCATGATGATCGCGAGCGTGCAGGAGACGACGGAGAGCATGGTCGACCTGCCCACTTCCTCGGCGCCGCCCTCGACCACCAGCCCCCGGTAGCAGCCGACCATGACGATCACCACGGCGGAAACGATCCCCTTGACGATGCCCGAAGAGACGTCGGTGAACGTCAGCACATCGAGGGTCTCCCGCACGTAGGTGTCGGGCCGGATGCCGAGCCTCGTCGCGCCGAAGAGGAACCCCCCGACGATCGACGTGAAGTTGGCGATCAGGATGAGCGCCGGCAGCGCGAGGAGCAGCGCGACGAATCGCTGGACAACGAGGAACCGGACTGGATTGATCGCCATGGTCTCGAGCGCGAGGATCTCCTCGGAGACCCTCATCGTGCCGATCCGCGCCGTGAACGCGGCACCCACTCTTCCCGCCACGATCATGGCCGTGAGGAGCGGCCCCATTTCCCGGAAGATGGCCACCGCCACGAAGCCGGGAAGATAGGCGAGCGCGCCCACTTCCTTCAATTCGTAGGAGACGAGCACGGTGATCGCGATGCCGAGCAGCGCGGCCACGGCCAGGACCAGCGGCAGCGACTGGGTCCCGATCTCGTCGACGTGCTTCAGGAGATGCGCCTCCCTGAGCTTCTTCCGGTCCTGCAGCAGCGCGAAGGATTGCACCATCGTTTCGAAGAACAGGGAGACAATGCTCGAGAGGTCCTGCAGGAACGTAATGAACTTCCTGCCGATATGTCCGAAAAGGCTCTTCATCGCGGTTCTGACCGCTTCCTCCCGCTCCGCGTCCTCAGAGTCCCTTGATCGCTTCGTCCACGGACGGGAATATCTCGAAGATGCTCGCGAGCCGCGCAAGCTCGAACACGTCGCGGACCGCCGGGCTCAGGTCGATGAGGCGGAGACGGGCTCCCAGCTTCATGCAGGTCTGCATCGCCTCCACGAGCGTTGCGATGCCCGAGCTGTCCATGTACCGGACCTGGGACAGGTCGACGAAGAGCGCCCTGATCCCCTTGCCGCCCTGCCGGAACACTTCGCCCAGGGCGATGCGGACATCGGAGGAGGAGCTCATGTCAACGTCGCCCTTGAGCCTGAGCAGGAACCCGGTGCCGGTCATTTCGCTCGTGATCTCGACTTTCATGCCGCTCTCCCGTCAAGCGCACGGTCTCTTCTTCTGCAGCGTCAGCAGCGTTCCTTCCCGCCCGCTGGTATCATACCGCACCGTGTCGAACACGGCATTGATGAAATGCGTGCCGAGCCCGCCCGGCCGGATGTCCTTCAAATCACGCGGGGCGATCTTCGTTATATCCACCTGCTTGCCCGTGTCCCGGAGCTCTATGAGGAGCTCGGTGCCGGTCACGGTCAGGGTAAGGGAGATCTTCCCCTCCGGATCGCCCTCATAGGCATGCCGGATGATGTTGGAGCATGCCTCATCGAGGGCGAGAACGATCCTGCGTGCCTCTTTTCTGCTGAAGCCTGCTTCAATCACAACGGGATAGGCCGCGCTCCGCACCACATAGAGGAACTTGGGGTGGCTCGGGACGGTGAGGGAGACGACGTCGGGACCCCGTTGTTTGCTGTCCGCCATCGGTTTTCCATCCTGGTGTTCCGTTACGTCAGCGCCCCGAAGCAGACAAGCGTCATATCGTCATGCTGCGGGCTCAGTCCGGTAAAACGATTCACGTCGGCAAGGATCGCCGATTTCACGGCATCAGGATCAGACGGGCCCGCGCGGACGATCTCTTCGAAGCGTTCATACCCGTACTGCTCGCCAGCGGCATTCATGGCCTCGATGATCCCGTCCGTGTAAAGGACCATCAGGTCGCCCGGCTCCAGGGTCTTCGTTTCCTGTCCGAACTGAATACCTCCGAGAATGCCGAGCGGCGCACCACCGGCCCCGGACAGCCTCTCCACCGCACCGCCTGCTTTTCTAACGAGCGGCGGCAAATGCCCTGCGTTGGACAGGGTGACGGACCCTGCCGCGGAATCGAGCTCGATATAGAGCAGCGTGGCGAACATGCCTCGCCGGCCCCGCTCGACCAGGACGGCATTCAGCTGCCGGAGCGCCGACGCCGGGTCCCCTTCGGTGAAGGCAAGGGTCCTGAGATCGCTCCCGAGCTTGGCCATGTAAAGGGCCGCGGGAACCCCCTTGCCCGAGACGTCGCCGATCACGATGCCGGTCCGCTCCCGGTCGAGGCGGATAAAATCATAGAAATCACCGCCCACTTCCTGGGCCGGCGTGTAGTGGGCACTGAAGCGGTAGTTCGCGATCTCCGGCGCCTGCTGCGGGAGGAAGCTCTCCTGCACGGTCCGGGCGAATTCCATGTCCTTCACGAGCCGCTGCTTCTCCATGAGGCTGCGGTGCATTTTTGCGTTCTCGATCGCGATCGCCGCCATGCTGCAGAGCGCGATGAAGAGCTCCAGGTCATCCTTGTCAAAGGGCCTGTCATCCAGCCGGTTTATCACCTGGGCAACGCCGGTGATCCGGTCGCCGACCATGAGCGGCACCGTGATCATGGATTTCGTGCGGTAGCCGGTCGCCTCGTCATGGCCTCGGAAGAACTTCGGGTGGGTATAGGCGTCCTCGAGCAGGAGTGGCTTCCCTTCCTGCGCCACCGTTCCCGCGATCCCCTGCCCCAGATTGAGCCGGAACTCCTGCTTGAGCTTCTCGCCGACGCTCCCCAGGGCCACCTGGTACACGAGCTCGTTCGTCTTCTCGTCGATCAGCATCAGGCTGGACGCATCGGCATTCATGACCTGCTTCGATATGGTCATCACGTTCTCGAGGATCTGGTCCAGGTTGAGCGAGGAACTGATGAGGCTGTTGACGTCGATGAGGGTATGAAGGCGCTGTATCTTCTGTTCGAGCCGGATGATCGCAGCGGACTTTGCCATGGAGAAACAATAACATATCGGCGCAACAGCGGTCAATTGGAAAAAACTGAGCAGATCTCACAAATAGCCGGATGACTGACGAAATGCAATGAAGCTTGTCTCTTATCCGGCTTCTGCCTTCTGTCCCCTGTCTTCTGCGTTCTGTCCTTTCAGGCTTCTGATCCGCTCAACTACCGGCGGATGCGAGTAAAAGAAGGCAGCGTACAGGGGGTGCGGGTGAAGGTTGGACAGGTTCTCGCGCGAGAGCTTGACGAGCGATGAGGCCATGGCTTCGGGATTGCCGGAAAGCTCCGCTGCAAACCGGTCCGCTTCGTGTTCATCGCGCCGCGAAAGATGGCTGAACAGGGGCGTAAGCGGGAAGGTTACCAGGGAGCCCAGGAAAATAACGATCATGGCCCGGGCGTAGAACGAAGCCTGCTGCAAGCCGATGAGGCCGGGAAGACCGCTCCACCGGACGAGATGGTACGCAACGAACAGGCCGACGAATGCAAATGTCTCGGTCAGAACGATCCGCTTAAGCACATGTTTCCTCTTCCAATGCCCCGCCTCGTGGGCGAGGACGGCGAGGATTTCCTCGCGGGACATCTGCTGGATCAGCGTATCAAAGAGGACGATCCGCTTTACCCGGCCGATGCCCGTGAAATAGGCGTTTGAATGACGGCTTCTGCGCGATGCGTCCACCTGGAACACACGGCTCACCGTAAGGCCGGCGCGGGCCATCAATTCGCGGATCCCCTCTTCCAGCCCTTCCGCCTTCACGGTCTCGAACTTGAAGAAGAGCGGTTCGATCAGGGTCGGCGAAATGTACATCAGGAACACGCCCGCCGCAAGCAGGAATGCCCAGACCCAGAACCACCACCAGGACGGGCTGGCTGAGACCAGCGTAAGTGTCGCGGCAATGACCAGCCCCCCCAGGACCAGCGAGATCGCGAGAGACTTGACCAGGTCCGTGAGCCAGAGCCGGACCGTCATGGTATTGAAGCCATACCGCTCTTCCAGCGTGAAATGATGGTAGATGCTGAAGGGCAGGTCGATGGCCGTTTGGGCCAGATAGAGACAGAGAGCGAACAGCAGGCCCGAGGTTCTGAATGATGAACTCAGGGAGGCGATCCATCGGTCATACAGGCCGAGCAGCCCGCCAAAGAGGAAAACGAGCAGGATCGCATTGCTGACGATAGATTCTGCAAGGCCGGCACGGCTGTTCTCAATGGTGTAGGCGGATATCTTCCGGAGGAGTTCCGGATCGATCGCTCCCTCGAATTCGAGAGGCACGCTGCTGCCATGCTTCTTTAAATAGGAGAGATTCAGATATTTCAGCCAGTAGCCGATGCCGATAAACAGCAGATAGAGGAGCAGGATGATAGACGTGAGAAGCATATGCCATCATACCGTGATTCCGGCGGATGGTCAAGCCCGCGCACAGAGTAGAATAAAAAGGCGCCCCTTCTTACCTTGGGGCGCCAAAAGTCCTGTTTAAAGCTATGTAATAAATCCATGACATGACAATACAGGCTCTCTCCCCCACGCCCACGGCTTTTTGTTCATCATCCCCTGAGCGGATATTGTGAGGAGAACCGTCTTCTCAGGCCGAACTAGGCATGAGACAAGAGTGCGATAGCCTTGGTCCTGCTCTTGACCCTGAGTTTCCGGTAAACGCGATACAGATGGGTCTTTACCGTTCGCTCGCTGATACTGCTCCTGTCGGCGATTTCCCTGTTTGTCGCGCCCTGCAGCACCAGGGTCAGCATCTCCATCTCCCTAGTCGTGAGCGGCGGCAGTCCGGGCACATGGGTCTGAAGCGTCTCGGGCAGAAGCATCGGCTTGGCAATGCCCTTTTCGAGAATCCTGCGCTCGGCCCAGATCTCTCCCTCATGGACGGAACGTACGGCCTTGGCGATGATGGACGGTGGGTCGCCAATCTTGAGAATTCCTCGAATGCCCGCCTTGATGTCCGAAATGGCGCTCTCCTCGGTCGGTGACTCTTTCAGCACACAGATCACTCGGGATGCCTGGGACCTCGTCTGCAGCGAATGCAGGAAGCGGGAAAGGGTGTGCTGCTTCAGCACTTCAGGGTTCAGGATCACTACATCGGGCCCGGTCGCGATCTGCCTGAGCGCCGCTTCCCTTGTTGTTGCAATCGCTGTTATTTCAAAGTCCTCGTGCTGATCCAAGGCCGCTTTTATCATGTCCGCCTGTCCCGGATCATTTTCCACAACCATTACTCGAATAGCAGCCACAATATATCACCCCCATACTTTAGTCTATCTAATAGTTTAGAATGATAATCGATGCTTGTCAAGCTGCTTACACTATTTTTTTGTTCTTCTTTTTGGCCGCCAAGGCGGGTAAGGGATCCGTGGGGGCCCGCTGCTGCAGGGAGAACGAACCAATGCCGGCGTTCAAAAAAGAGTGACCCCGAACTCAGGGAGCATCTTTCCGAGCAAGGAAAGAGGAAGACCGACAACGTTGAAATAACACCCCTCGATCCGGTCCACCAGCAGCGCACCCTTTTCCTGAATGCCGTAGGCGCCTGCCTTGTCCAGGGGCTCTCCGGAAATCACATAAGACCTGATCTCGGACTGGCTAAGCTGCCTGAACCAGACCGAAGTCACGGACACCGCAGAGCGGGTCATACCCGAGAGCGCATCCATGACCGCAAGGCCCGTGATCACGCTGTGGCGCCTGCCTGAAAGCAGGGACAGCATCCGCACCGCCTCACCGGCATCGGCGGGCTTGCCGAGGATCAGTTCGTTCAGGACAACGATCGTGTCCGCGGCAATGACGATCCCCGACCCGGCCTTCGCCGCGGCCACCCGGGCCTTGTCGAGCGCGACACGCACCGCGTACGGTTCGGGTCCCTCCCCCGGGAGAAGGGTCTCATCCACGTCAGCCGAGTCGATGGTGAACGTCAACCCGATCTGCTGCAACAGATCACGCCGGCGCGGCGAGGCCGATGCGAGGATGATCTTTTGCTCTGCCATTCCTGTGTTTCCTTCATTTTTGATAGTTCGCGTTGTGAACGGATCTGCAAGCGAGAGACCGATACTACGTGAATGGGAGGGAAATTTCAATACAAAAGCGGCGTGAAATAGGAAGCAGTGAACTTATTGTTTCATTTCGAGTATTATCGAAAAATCCTGATAAGTAGTGCCGCCGTCTCCGTCGTCTGCGGAGATCTTTATCGGGATCTCCTGCCTCCCTGCCGCGTCCTTCGGCGTCTCCCAGCGTATCAGGCCGCTGGCACTGTCGATCGTCATTCCCTGCGGCCCTTTCAGAAGGCTAAAGGTGATGCTGTCGTTGTCGGGATCCACAGCGGTCACCTGGTAGGTGTACAGCCCGTTCACGATCTCATAATTCGGCGAAGAGGTGATCCGGGGAGCAGAATTGGACAGAAAGCTGATATCCGAGGCTTTTGGCGCTCCCGTACTATAGCCGTCGGACGGGGTAACCGTGACATAAAGCTTGTCCTTCTTATGCAGTCCGGCGGTCGAGAAGGTGTTTTCTTTTCCCGGGCCTGTGACGTACTTCCCGTTCAATCCCCACTGGTAGGTATAGCTGACCGTGTCCCCGTCCGGGTCTTGACCTGCGACCTCGGCCCTGACCACAGTATCGACGGGAGCATGGACGGGGACCAGCGTGACCGAACTAACAACCGGCGGACGGTTGCCGATGGCAACCTCGGGCGTCCGATAGGCTGTCCCCTCTCCGGAAGCATCGCCCGGGATGATCTCCGCACATACGATCGATCCCTTTTTAAAGTTTTCCGGCGCAAGAGTGGGCGACGGTCCTTCCTGGATGACCCTCCCGTTCACATACCACCGGAAACGGCAGTTCGCTGCAACGCCATCCTGCCCCTGCCCCGAATAATCGAGGCTGAGCTGCGAATCTGTTGTGGGATTCTCCGGCGTTATGACGGCCGAGGCCAGCCCAGGAGTTCCGGATGCCCGTGCCGATTCGGATCCCGAAGGGCTCGTCGGCATCCCGCCGTTGACCGCGGCCGCATTGCTTCCGGGTCTGGTACGAAGAGCCGCGTAGCCGAGAAAGGCGCCGGATATCACAAGCAGAACGATTGCCGCGATCAAAGAGACCTTCTTCTTTTGGCCCTTTTCAGCCGGAGGAGCTACTCGCTCCACTCGGATTAATTTTTTTCTTTTTCTCTGCACGTAACCTCTTCGATATATGGCTGACCGTTAACAAACTGCGGATGAGGCGCCGGAGACCGGAGCCTCATCCCGATCTCTTGCCGGATTGTCAGGCCCTATTTTCTGAGCCAGTGAATGACCCGGGATGTCGTGTCGATGGGCGGATTGTCCGTCAGTTCGACGATGACGCCCGTAGATACCTGCACCTTCTTTCCGAAGGTATTGCTGTTGTCGATCTTCGGCGCGATGATGATGGACTCGCCCATCGGAGGAGCTCCGGGTCCCATGAGGATGCCTTTCGCGACCGTCACATGGCCGGTCGTCCCGTTCGTGATACCCGGGCTGTAGATCGAGATGGTCGAAGGAGCAGTGCCTGTGGTATATCCCACGGAATAAAGGTACGAATTTCCTCCCGCATTGCACGGGTCGCCGTTGGGCAAATAGGTAAGAAAGTCGACCAGGCCTCCGACTGCCCGGGGGCGGGATATGACTCGCTCCGCGGCCGGGGTCGTAACTAGTTTCAGGTACCATCCCGTTGTCGACGGTGCAGTCACGGTGTCGGGCGTAATCGCGGTCACGATGGGCTGGAGACTGAAGCCCTTGGGCTTCTGCGTTCCACCGTCGATCGTGGCATCGTAAGCGCAGACCGTGGCCGTAGCCCCGCTGACCACGCTGCCCGTCGTCGACGTGAGTGTCCTGTCGTCGAATGCCGTGACCGTGAGGTTCGATGAAAGGCCCAGGTCCTTGAACCCCATGAATACCTGCTGCGAGCTGTCTGCGGCATCGCCGTCGTAAAAATACTTGCCCGAGCCTGCATAGACCCAGGTATTTCTGGGGACGGCATCGTCAAGGGCGACGTCCTGCTTCGCCGTGATGGGGTAATTACCCGTGAAGAGATAATGGACCGTCGTGGTCGATGACGACGACAACTGTGCGTTCGGGATGTCGATGCTGACCACCTTCCCCTTCCATCCTGAGCTGTAATAGGATGTCCCGAAATAGATCTTCTCCGATGCGTAGTCGTTGTTGATGTCCACGGACAGGATATCGCTCACGATCGCATTATGGTCGAGGGCTATTTTCTTGACTAGGTCGCCCGTCTTGAGGTTGAGAAGATAGACATACCCTGGGGTGCTCCGGGAAATGTCCTGCGCGGTCTTGGGCAAATTCTGAGAACCCGACCCGATCGCGACGTACCAGTTCCCGTTGGTCGAGCCATCGCCCGTCCGTATGATGCCCGGATAGCTCGTGGCATAGCCAAGGTCCGCGTCCGAGAATTCCCACATGGGCACCGGATTTTCAGCATCGGTGACATCGATGGCGTAAAAGGCGGAGAACCCTACCGTAGCGCTCGCGCCAGTCGGCGGATACTGGGGCGACGCCCCTCCGCAGCCACCGAACCTCATGCTGCCGATGACGACCGTTCTCCAGGTGCTTGCAGTCTTCGTGTCCGTCGGCTGGTCCGAGCTCCCGCCGATGCTCACGTCGACCAGGTACACCGGAAGGTCATTATAGTAGATATGGCAGTACGTGGGGTCGGCAAGGTATTTCAAATAGGGGAAGGCGTTGAACGGAATATACGCCCACTTTTCGTCCCCGAGCAGGTTGTTGGTGCTGTCGCTGTCGGAGAAAAAGTTCTTGAACAGAGCCCAGACATTGTCCGCCAGCCCGCCGGGATCGGTCTTTTGTTTCAGATAGCCGACCCTGAAAGCATGCAGCATGCCGTCGTTCGCGCCGATGAACGCCATGCTGGACCGCTGCAGATAATTATTGGCGTGCGTATAGTCGTAAAAGGTTTTATCATTATAGTTACTATCATAGGTATACGTTGACATGTTGCCGAGGACCTGGGGCGTTGAGGTGATGATATCGCCCAGTTTCCATACGTTGCCATTCGGGTTCCCCATATTCTGATTACTGTTGTCCAGAACGGTAACCCTCCGGTCCCGGTACGTGGAATTCGCCGTGCTGCCGCAGGCGTTATTATCTGTTTGGCCAGTTTCCAGGCACTCTCCCCTGATGTAGCGGACGATGTTCTCGGCCGAATACACGCTGTCCGGATTGAGCGCCGTGCTGAATGTAGGGTTCGTCAAGAGACTGGTAACCGAGAAATCGGTGGTCGTGAATGTATTCGTCGTAGAAGAGCCGCGTATGACCTTGCTCGAGGTAAAAATGGTCCTTGCGGAGGGGCGCTTCAGGGCCAGTTTTTCTCCGCCCTCCCAAAGGTAGTTGATGTCTGAAAACTGGATCGTAGAATCAGGTATGCAAGACGCCATGGTCCCGGGCTGCGAAGCATCTGCCGACGGGCTGGTGCCGTCAGCCCGTGTATTGAACCTGGCAGCCATGGTCTGGTTCAGCGATGGGTCAAAGTACATCTTCAATACTTTATCTTGAGTATTCGGGTCACCAGTCATATCGAGCTGTTTGTTAGAATTAGTATCCTCCCTCAAGTCATCATAGAGCCACAGGTTCTGCGTGTACCCGGTCCATGTAACCTGCCTCTGCCCTTCCTGTCTGATCGGCAGAAAGTAAGCCTGGAGCATGGATCCCACGCCCCGCGACGATGTCGTGAGCACGGAGACCGCCGTACCCGACGCCGACCTCTTCATCATATCCGCGATGGCCGCGGTAAGCGATGACTGGAGCGCGTAGGCGTCCGAGCCCTCATAGTAGGTGATGGGCGGGTCATCACCGGTGCCCCAGGGCGGCATGGGATTTAGGATGCCGCTCGTATTATCGCTCGCGAACCGGAAGCAGGCTTTCAGGTCATTCTGCGTGTAGCCGCTTTTCAATTTGGTTGGATTTGCCGGATCCAGGCAGGGCGGCAAGCCGCTTACCGGCTGCCCGGTAAATCCGCCGTTGAGGGCGGCAGATTGCATGATAGCGGACCCTGTTCCGAACAGAAAGATCGGGTAGGTAACAACGACCTGATCGGGCGGGGACGGGATGCAGGGAAACGTCCATGTTGACGAAGCCCCGCTGCAGGTCCCCGGGCGCATATCGGTTGTCCTGCCCCAGAGCGTCAGGTCATCAAGATAACTGCCGGTAACAAATCGGTCGGTAGTAAATCCCGTGGGCTTGCTGACCGTCCCCCCGCTCGCGTTCTTATAATCATCTGCCGTCGGCTCTCCGTCGGACATCAGAAGAATATACGACTTTGCGCAGGGCACATACACATCGTTTGCCGTGCTCGTGCCATGGGATGCCAGGTGGGAATACATGAAGTAGTAGGGGTCGTTGTTGGTGTTTTTGCTCGCGGTATAATCGTTTGAAGCGAACTTCGGCGAGACCTGGCTGAAATAGTTCAGCAGTTCGTATTCGGATTCGGCAAGCGGCGTGTTGCCGTTCGCTGACATGAGAATGGTCTGCTTTGCGATGGCGTCCATATTGCTGAAATCCACGGGGGCCAATACCTTGGCGCCGTTCGAGTTGTCTCCGTACGTTGCCAGGCCGAACCTGACCCCGCTCGAAAGGGTGTCGAGCATCCCGGTGATCGACTGCTGCCCCGTGTCTACCACGAGGCTATAGGGTCCGCCGCTCGGCTCTGTGGCATCGACGTATAAATAGACCTGCGAAATGTTGACATAGCAGCTCACCGTCGGCCCGCTGTACACATCGGAGCCGTTGTTCTGGACCCCGAATCCGGCGAGCAGCGTCGTGGTGGAAGCGCCGCTTATGATGTCGTTGAACGACCAGGCCTTGCCTGTCGCAGGATTGGTCGACCAGGTGAAGGTGTACGTGTCATATTTATTGTAGGTGCTGCTCGTATTATTCAGGTTCGTGAATGTGGAAGCCCAGTTCGCCGTGGTGCCGGTCCCTATCGACAGCACTCCCTGGATCGCTCTCGTGGCTACTGTGGTTGTGCTGGCAGGGGCACACTGAGTAATGCCGCCAATAGTTTGCCAACTACAGTTGGCACCGCTGTTGTTGCGGTCTGCACAGGTACCGAAATTAGTGCCAGATATTTCACATTGAGTATTGCGGCATTTAGTTTCACTGTTATTAAAGCCGCAGCTGTTGCCATTACACGTATTGTTATGATTTGTAAGATAACAGCCGGTGGTACTGCTGGTTGATAAGCATGCCCCGGTCGTTCCGTCAACCATTCTGGCGGTCACCACGACGTTCACATCCTGGATGGTGTGACCTGACAGATCGACGGTATTTGGCCCATAATTGAAAATAACCGGATTGGTATCAACGCGGTTCGCAATTGTTGTGGCATCGCTGTCCTGGGTGGTCTCATCAACATAGGTATAATACGATCCGGTTGCGGAAGTCGTCAGGTTGTTCATTCTTTTCCAGTTGGATGCCACGCTGATGTCACCGTTCGGGTAGAGGGTCGACGTGGTGGTCCCGGTGTTTATTGGCGTGAGCGACAGGCTCGAACAGGCCGGGCCCGAGGAGCATCCGTTTTTCCCCAATTTGTACCAGAAATTGCCGTTGAACGGGTAAATGACATCGCTGTAGCCGGGCACCAGGTAGGGGGCAGTCCACGACAAAGATGTTACGAGCGAATTCGCAGTCGAGTTGTCAAAGCTGACATTGTTCGAAGAACTGTCATCTTCGGTATAGAGCTTTATGGTATTGGGCGCGGTCACCGTGCGGGGATTGGGGGTTCCGCTTACGATGCCGGGGTTCCCGCCCACGAGCAGCTTCTTGGCCACCTCCATCTTGCGCGTAACAGCCCAGTTCAGCAGATTGCCACTCGCAATAGGTTGTGTCGTGTCGGCATAGGTTGTGCCCGGATCGAATCCGGAATAGATCTTCCACATCTTGTTCACACTGTCGTACTTGTACATCTTGGTCGGATCAAAATAACCGAAATAGTACCCGCTCAGGAACTGCTTTGGGTTAAAGGTGCCGGTGAAGGGGTGATCGTTCATACTGCCCGAGTCGTCAAGCATGATCATCACGTTCGGCGAAGCCTGCGAGCTGCTCAGAAATGGCGGCACCGAACAGTAATCAGACATGGCGGCGGCCATGGCCGGGGCAGTGGAAGTAATCGCCAGGACGATGCACAGGCCGGAGACCACAACCCCTTTTCGTATGGAATTATTCCAATTCATGGTATCACCTCATTCTTCTGTGTTCGTCACGCTATTGACCGACAGCCCTTAAAACCTGAACGAGCGGGCCTTTATCAGTGTACAGGTATTCATACTTGACCTTCACGGGATATTGAAGGTCGTCCATCTTGACCCGCTTGCCGTTCACATCGAATACCTTGGTCGTCCGGTTGATTATATATCCTCGGCGATCGATAAAGACCGCTTCGTCTGCTACCGCTGTCACGATGCCCTCGGCCTTTACGACGCGATCCTGCCCAAATGAAGTCTGCAGGGATGACCACATGAGCACCAGGGACAGTATCATCATGACCGGAAGCAGCCGGTGCGCCAGCCAATCCTGGCCGACAAGGGCACGGAAAGGCACCGCATCACATCCTGATTTTTCGTTCATGGCCCGGCCTTTTATCAGCTCTTTCATATCAACATCCTCCTGTCCTGTCTCATCAGTTAAAATAGCGGTACAGAATGGAATTCTCGCATTGAGTATTATTCGGCCCCGTGACCTTCAGGTCTATCCTGAATATCTCGGAAGTGCCGTTCCCGCCTCCAGCATAGCCCCTCGGCGGGAACTCGGCACTGTATCCTCCTGACCGGGCGATGGCCGTCATGTTGATATTGACCAAGGCCTGATAGATCGTGCCAACGGCCCCCGGCAGCGTGAGACTCATGGTGCAAGGCGTGGATTGAGTCCCCACGGCATAGGAGAAGTTATAGTTTTCCCCACTGCCGGAGCAGATTGCAGGAACACCGGCCGGAGGGCTGTCAGAATGCATGATGGCGTCTTTCATGATCTCAGCAAGGCCGTCCGCGGCTTCGCAGGCAGTGGCGTACCGTTTGCCTACCCCGGACATGGTCGTCGACTTGGTGGCAAAATACAGCATCCCCGTGATCAGCACGAACACCGCGACGGAAATAATGATGGCGGTGACCAGCGCAAAGCCCTGCTGGTTCTTGAGTGCTGATTGACCTAGGGTACGTTTCAATCGTATCCCGATTTCTTCCAGGCGCTCGCTAGTTCGGGTGTTCTGCATCATCGATACTCCCTCTTCATCCTCGAATATTCCTCGGCGTAACTACTATGGTTAACACTCTCCACCGGTATTGCCGCTGAGCTGCGCTTAGTTGAAAATCCCTGCCCGTTGCACCGCCAGCAAGGCCTAATTCACCGACCCTGATCTTGTCCGGAGCCGCGGCATTCGGATCGGGATTTACATAGTTATAGGTCAAGTCCTTGTTCCCCTCCTGGACCAGGATGTATACCCGTATCTGTTTCAAGCGCTGGTTCAGCTCCTTTGGCGTATATGCCGCAGCCTTGTTGACACCGCCATTGTCCCAGTAATTGATCGGATAATTCAGCGCCTTGGATGGATCGAGGCTCGCAATGTTGTCCGTAAGCCCGAAAGCGACCTGAAAATCCAGCACGCAGCTTATGACCGGGTCTCCGCCTGTCGGATTGTTGGATGTCCTGCTTTCCGCCCGCAAAAGGCTGTAAGTCCCGGGAGCGCAGTAGGATGGATTATTCGTAATTGATCCCAGGGAATAGAGAACCGTGTAATAAGGAAATGTTGCGTCCGTCTCGCTCGAAGTATTGAGGCCGTAAAATACATGCCCGGTCTGGAGAGACGTAAAGGACGTGCTGGGCGAGCTCTTGACCGTAGGCATGTTGCCCTGACCATTGTACTGAAAATACCATTGGCCGGCCTGGGTTAGGATCGTCTTGCCGCTCGTTCCCGAGGGATTCGTGATAATGATCCTATCGCCGGAAATGAGATTCTCCCGGGCGTCGGTGCTGCTGGAGAACGTAAGCGTCGGCGCTGTCGCTGTAACATCGGCCCACTCCTGCGCGGCCCGGGAGCCGATGCCCAATGCAGTTCCCTGCGTCGTCAACTTGTCGGATCCGCCAGGACCCGTTCCCTCTGCTGCGCTGGCCGCCCGTGCTGTAAACCCGGTCGTCCCATAATCATCCATGATGCCGTATCCCGCCATGATGAGGTCGCGCTCGATGAGGTTCTTTGCGATCCCCAGTTCCATCGAGGACTCCGCCACGCGATATTCCTTTACCTGCTGGCTGAACTGGACGTCATACACCTTGTACAGGCCGACGATGACGGTCGCGAAAATGGCCAAGGCAATGACCAGCTCGATCAGCGAAAAGCCGCGATGGGTCCTGATGGAATTGACTAATGCCGAGGCCGGCTTGTTCACTGTTTGAATCATCATTCGCTCCTGCCCTCCGGACCGGCTGCTTCCTTACATTCCTGACGAGTGCTTAAACACTAACGCCGAGTTGGTGAAGGTCTGGCCTGTTTTCAGATTTTGATAGCCGACATTGACCTCTATCTGTTTGACCGTGGAGGTCGTGTCCGTAACGCTCCACTGGATATTGAAAGACTGAGATGTTCCTCGTATAGATTGCTGGATCTTCGGGAACCCCCGGCTGTCCTGATTGGCGGAATCGCCCGCGATCCGCGAATGCGTTCCTGCGGACAGCAGCGGGTCTACGGCAGAATCCGGAGTAGTCGGGATAGCAAGGAGGGCCTCGGCGGTCTGGTTGGTGACCCTCACCGCGGCGCCTCGCATGTCATTCGCCAGATTGGCGTTCATCGACATCATCATCATGGTGACCAGAGCCATCATGGAAACCATAATGATCACGATGGCCATCATCATCTCGACCAGGGTAAATCCCTTATTTTTCGTTGCAGGTTGTCCCATCCCAGGACCCCTCTCTGATTTTGTTGTTGCTTACATTGATGCAGTATGATGCTAGCGATGGCCACTGTACAACGAAGACTATGGGCGATCCCCCCAGGCTGGTCCAGTCGTACTTATGCGCCATCCCGAGATGATCGAATAGCACGATAGTGCTGGTAGGAGCGGTAAAGAGCTGGACATTGTTCGGAAGAGTCACCGTAGTGGAGAGGTACTCCTCGGGTGTGCTGCCGGTGCAGCTGGTACTGCTGTATATGTAGTCCTGATTGCAGTCATTGAACTTGAAGGTCACATACTGGCTCGAAGACACAAGCCGGATGCCTGCCCCCCGAATGTATTGCATGGCATCCATTGTGCCGGAGGGTCCCGTGCTCATGGCGTCCATTCTGACGCCTTGCAGATCGCCCAACAGTCGTTTTGAGGCGCTCGACACACGCTCCCTGCGAACCAGGTCCATGCTCTCCATCGAGATCGCAGCCAGTATGCCGATGATGGCCACTACCACGACGACCTCGACGAGGCTGAAGCCCCTTTCGTCCTTTATACCGCGTCGTAAATCGTACATTCTATTAATAAAAATGTTCATTCTGACCTCAAGCTTTGCAATGCGAATGCCATACAGCAAATACGTCTTTTCAGCATGTTAGCCAGGCAAGACTAACCCTGGAATGTGCTGTTGTTCCTCAGGTATGTAATGAAATACATACGCAAATCCATCAGCATTTTTTTTCAATTTATTACGATATACGACATAGGAGGAAAGCCGCCACAGTTGCCTACGGAGAGGAGAGAAAAAAAAGAAGCCCCGTCACAGAGAATAGCAATCCATGCCGGGGCGCAGATTCATGCGGTATGAAAGATAAGTTTTCGGATGGGGTGGACCGTTACCGGTTTCGATTTCTCATTGCATGCCTATAAAATAGCTTATCACATAGTACACTCTCCCCCGTTCCATCGGCCCTCGATGACTCTGCTCGCGCTTATCTTGATGCAATGGACCATCCCCGGGGTTGCTGAGTCGCTCACGATAACCGTTATACCGCCCACGCCTCCCGTTTCCTGACGCGACCTGCCGAAACGATCGAAGATTCTGACTTCATTGCTGATGTCCGTTTTTAGGTCGGATTTGTTCAGAATGACCGTTCCCGGCAGGGTACGAAGAACCGGGTTCGCCTCCTCCCGCGTCCCGCCCGGGCAGGTGCCTGCATCATAGTTGAAATCATTATTACAGTCATTAAACTGAAAGACAGCGTATGATTTGGAAGAAGCGAAACGAATGCCAAAGCCTCTCGAATCTTGCGTCATGGCATCCATTCTCGCATGCTGAAGGTCCGCGAGGAGCTGTTTGGCTGCGCCCATGACCTGACCTCTTCGGATAACGTCCCTCCCGACCGATGTGAACCCGACCAGTATGGCTACAATAGAAATCACGACCATCAGTTCTACCAGGCTGATCCCGTTCTCTTTCCTGATCTTCATCATGAACCTCCTTAACAGGGGTATGTATCATGATGAAGATTACGATAAGAGGGTAGCGCTAAAATGACGGTATGCTATTATTTTTTGTTTTTACCTATATTTACGGCAATAAGAAGGAGGGAGATTACGAAACGATGATACCGGCATACCCCACAACCCGATCAAAGTCCCCGCTCACCTCCCCGGAGTTGGTATATTTTACCAGGTCGGCCCGGGTGGCGCCGAGTTCGTTGCAGGCGGTCAGCATCGCGACGGCGGGACCGTAGCCGCACATGGTGATACCGTATTCTCTGATCGTGCGGTAGAGGCCTGCGGGGTCGCGGTTCAGGATCTGCTTTATTGCTTTCTGGTCTTTCTCCTTTGCAATTGACGCCGCTTCATAGTGGCTCATGTCGGAACTCGCCACAATGAGGACATTGCCCGATCTCTCGTCCTTCGTCCCCTGTCTCTCGCTGCCCATCCGGTCCCTGATCGCCCCGGCCACGGCCCGGCCCAGTTCAAGGCAGGTCTCAAGCCTGGTGTCCATCATCTGGATGGGCACCATGGAGAAGTCTTTCTTAAAGTACTGGATGAACGGGAGCTGGACCTCGAGAGAATGCTCATGCAGGTGGGCCAGGGAGTCTTCGCGGATGCGGGAGGATCTCGACAACAGTATGCCGGCCAGAGCCTCGTCGATAGCAACGGTTCCGAGCGGCGTTTCCCAACTGCCCCTGGCCATGATCGAGATTGGCGCGCCAAGACCCGTATGGTTCGGCCCGATCAGGATAAAAGTGTCGGGCAGATCCAGCCGTGAGTAGACCGCCCCTGCCACGGTGCCGGAATACATGAGACCGGCATGGGGGGAGAGGATGCCCAGTGCCCGGACTTTTTCGGCTGCGGGGACAACAAAGGACTCCACCTGCTGCCTGAGCCCTTCAGCCGTTCCCTTATAAAACTGTCCTGCAACCGCCGGATGACGGCGCATAGGCACCTCATCGTGTGTGGACGTTACTTGTTCGGCTCCTGAACCTTTTCTTCCCGCCGAAGAAACCACTCGGCCTGCGCGACGGTGCCGAATACTACAGAGCGCCTTTCATTTTTTCCATGGTGCCCTTCACGCGTTCCTCGTAATAGTTCTGCAGCACTTCCTTGACGCGGGGCCACTTCTGGATCACGTCCCTGAGATCCTCCTCGGCCACCTCGAGCAAATCGGTCGGCTCCGCCGCCTCGACCGTAGCGGTCCGGGGATTCCCGGTCAGGAAGGCGATCTCGCCGAAAAAATCGCTCGCCTGGAGCACCGCGAGATCGACGCGCTTGTTCTGGATAGAGGAATAGACCCTTACCGATCCCCGCGTGACGATGTAGACGGAGCTGCCTGCCTCCCCCTCCCGGACGATAGGCTTGCCCGCTGGGACGGTATGGATCATCATGCGCTTCGTGAACTCGTTGAACTCCTCCTGGGTCAGGTCGGAGAACAGCGGGATCACGCTCCGGGTGGGCTGCGCTTCTCCTTCCACGGTCGGTTCGAGCTTGAGCTCAGAGACTGTCTTGTTCGAATGCAGGCCTTCCATCCTCTGCTGGGCCTCCCGGTTCCCCGGATCGAGTCGCAGCGCCAGCTTGTACTGGGCCAGGGCCCTGACCACGAACCCCTTCTCGGCATAGAGGTGGGCGGCGGTCATGTATTCTTTTATGGCTTCCGCTTTCTGATTCAGTTTCTGGCGTGCATCGCCGATCCGGACCCGCACGATGGGGTCGGGGTCGATGGCAAACAGCTTCTCCATCTCGGCAATGGCCGATTTCCACTCGGCCTTATCAATATACTTCTGCAGCCTATCGGTGATTGCCGCCTTTTCCGAAGCCAAGGAAGCCCTCCTGAAATTGCATATCCTCAACTACAAACAACATCCCGTCACGACGTTACCATACTAATTTGGAGCTGATGCTTATGGATAATCCAACGCCTGGCAGCCGGTGCTTCTTTCTAGAACCGCTTTTCCGCGTTCTCGAACCGCGTATACCGGTTGATGAACGTCAGGTCCACCTTACCGATGGGGCCGTTTCTCTGCTTGCCGATGATAACCTCGGCCACGCCCCTTCTTCCGCAGAGGCATTCGCCGTCGTGGGGGCACTCGCATTTGTTGTATACCTCGTCGCGATAGATGAAGAGGATCACGTCCGCGTCCTGTTCGATCGCGCCGGATTCACGGAGGTCCGCCAGCATCGGCCGCTTCTCCCTCCCCGGGCGAGTTTCCACGGCCCGGTTCAGCTGGGAGAGTGCGACCACGGGTATCTGGAGCTCCTTGGCGAGAGCCTTGAGCGAACGGGAGATGTTGGAGATTTCCTGCTCGCGGCTGCCCTCGTCTCCCCTTCCGCGCATGAGTTGGAGGTAGTCCACGATGAGCAGGTCCACTCCCTGGTCCGCCTTGAGCCGTCTTGCCTTTGCCCGCATTTCGAGCACGGAGATGGCCGCCGTGTCATCGATGAAGATGGGCGCTTCGGCGAGACGTCCGGCAGCGTTCGAGAGCGCCGGCCAGTCCCGCTCGGAAAGATGGCCCGTCCGCAGCCGGTGCGCGTCCACCCGCGACTCGGAGCCGAGGAGCCGGAGAACGAGCTGCTCCTTGGACATTTCCAGGCTGAAGATCGCGACCGATTTCCCCTTGTCGATCGCCGCGTGGGCCGCGATGTTCAGGACGAAGGCGGTCTTGCCCATCGACGGCCTCCCGGCAATGATGATCAGGTCGCTCGGCTGAAAGCCGGACGTCCGCTCGTCGAGGTCCACGAACCCCGTCGGGAGGCCGGTGACCATTTCCTTCCGTTCGTAGAGCCGTTCCACGATTGCGAAGCTGTGCCCTACGATGTTCTTCATGGACACGAAGGAGTCCCTGATCTTGTTCTGGGCGATCTCGAAAATGGACTTCTCCGCACGGTCGAGCAGTTCGTCGATGTCGATCGTGCGGGCGTCGTCGTAGCTCTGGGTGACGATGTCCGTTGCGGAATGGATGAGCCTGCGCAGGACCGATTTCTCACGTACGATCCGTGCGTGGTTCTTGATGTTCGCCGCCGTGGGGACCATGCTGACCAGGGCCGCGAGATAGGACGCGCCGCCGATCGCCTCGAGGCCCACCTTCCCGCGCAGCGCGTCGGGCAGCGTGACGAGGTCGATCGCCTCACCCGACTCGAACATGTCGATCATGACCTTGAATATCCTGCGGTGGGCGTCCTTGTAGAAATCCTCGGGCGACAGGAGCTCCACGACCTTGTTCATAGCGTCATTCTCGATCATGATGGCGCCCAGCACCATCTGTTCGGCTTCGATGTTCTGCGGGGGGAGTTTTTGAAGGGAGATTTCGGTCTCAAGCGCCATGGTTCATCTCCACGTACATCGGGGGAATGGAAAAACGAAGGCTGGTGTGGATCCACCAGCCTTGAGAGTAGGACGTGTCAGGAAGAAAGCGAGGAGCGTGTACGCTCAGCCTATTCCGCAGCCGTGACGGACACCTTGAAGTCGGCGGTCACGTCGGCGTGGAGTTTCACGGTGATCGTGTATTCGCCCACTCGCTTGATCGGCTCCTCGAGCACGATCTTTCTCTTATCGATGGTGACGCCCTTGGCCTTCGCCGCCTCGATGATGTCCATGGGCGTGACGGAGCCGAAGAGCTTGCCTTCCTCGCCGACCTTGGCCTTGATCTCGATTGACAGGCCCTTGATCTGGTCGGCATCGGCTGCCGCTTCCTTTTTCAGCTTGCGAAGGCGGTCGGCAACCATTTTCTTCGCATGCTCCATGGCATGGACGTTGTCCGGCGTGGCCTCGATCGCTTTTTTCCCTGGCACCAGATAGTTCCGGGCGTACCCGTCCGCAACCTTCACCAGGTCGCCGATCTTGCCCAGTTTATCAATATCTTCCCGAAGAATCACCTGCATCGCTGGTTCTGCTCCTTTCAAATGCGGAATAGAGGGACGATATTACCAAAACCTGGTCAGGGTGTCAATGGGAAATTCGAGAACCGGCCCGGCCTGCTGCAGCCGGATCAGAAGCGCGGCAGCCAGTCCACCCGGTCCCTGCCCGCATCCTTTGCCCGGTACAGGGCGTCGTCGGCCCGCCTGATCAGGTCATCGATGGACGCATCGCCCGCCTGGATTTCGGTAACTCCCATGCTGATGGTAACCTGCACGTCATCCATCATGGTTTCCTTGACCTGCATCCGGATCCGCTCCCCGTAGTTCCAGGCCTGTTCAAGACTGGTAGCGGGCAGAATGATCAGGAACTCTTCCCCTCCGTACCGGCCCGCGATGTCGTAGGCCCGCGCCGTGCTCTTCAAAAGACGGCCCACTTCCTTCAGGACGCCATCGCCCTTGAGATGTCCGTAGCGGTCATTGACGTTTTTGAAATGGTCGATATCGGCAATGATGCAGGACAGGTTTGTCTTCAACCGGGCGCTTTTTTCAAACTCCTCGCCGAACCGGTCCAGGACATGCCGACGGTTGTACAGTCCGGTCAATTCATCAGTGATCGCGATCCGCTCTATCTGCTGCCGCGCATCGGCAAGTTTCTTGATGAGCCGGGCCATGAAGACGGCGATAAGACCCAGGAGCATCGCCGTGCTCGTGATCCCGAAAAAGAAAATCCAGAATGTGTTCGTCTTGATTTTTTTCTGCAGGTCTTCGATATCGAAGGTGATGCTGATGCCGCCGCGGACATCTCCCAGCCGGTAGTCCTGGCGGCCGTGACACTGCAGGCAGCTTTCATCCACGTACAGCGGAGCCATATACCGGAAGGAACTCCGGCCGTTGCTGTTTTCTACCTTGCTCATCTCCTTCAGATTTCCCCGTTCAAATTCACGCAGGGCCTCCGTCTCAAAAACATCGGCTGCGTTCCCGGGGTTCAGGAGCTTCAAGCTCGTGATATGGAACCGGAACAGGCCTTCCCGTGCGGCGTACTCCGATATCTCGCGGGTCATGAGCGCCGGGTTCCGGAGGGTGAAGACCTTTCCCTCGGAAGTCCTGATGTCCGGATCTTCGAGATAGGGATTGGAGCTTACCCCGGGCCTCTTCTCCACGTACACACCGCCGTAATTGGCGTTCCATTTTCTGGTCAGCACGATCGTGTTGAACAGGACACGGGCCTGGATCAGGTTCTCCTCGTTCATGAGCTGCCGCGTGCGGAAGGCCATATCGAGAAAGATGACCGACAGCACCAGAGCCGTGACCAGGCCGGTCGAGAGTATGAAGTTCCGGTAGATTTTCCTTTCCCGGGCAACCAGCATCAGGAGTCACCCTCCACCTTTTTCTTCAGTTCATGGAGCTTGTTCATCGCGTCCAGGGGCGTCATGGCATCCAGGTTCAGGTCGGCGATCTCCTTGAACAGGAGCCCGGCCTCGGTCGCGAACAGCCCGAGCTGGGGCTGTGGCGCATCTGCCCCTTCGCCGTCCTTCCCGTTCCCTGGTGCTTTCGGCCCGCCCCCCGCGCCCGTTCCCGGGAGATGGGATGCGGCGACCGGCTCTCCCAGCTCGTTGAACTCCGCCTGCTCAAGGTTGGCAAGCACTTCCTTCGCCCGGTCGATGACCGACGCGGGAAGCCCGGCGAGCCGCGCAACCTGGATGCCGTACGATTTGTCGGCGCCGCCCTCGACGACGCGCCGCAGGAAAACGATCTGGTCGTTCCACTCCTTGATGGCCACGGTGCAGTTCTTCACGCGGTCCATGGTCAGCGCCAGTTCCGTTAGTTCATGGTAGTGCGTCGCGAACAGCGTCCGCGCCCTGAGCCTGGTATGGATATGCTCGGCAACAGCCCAGGCGATGCTGATGCCGTCAAATGTGCTCGTGCCCCTTCCGATCTCGTCAAGGATGATCAGGCTCCGGTCCGTGGCGTTGTTCAGGATGTTGGCGGTCTCGTTCATCTCGACCATGAACGTGCTCTGTCCTCGTGCGATGAAGTCCGATGCGCCGACGCGGGTGAAGATCCGGTCCACGATCCCGATCTGCGCTTCCCGGGCAGGGACGAAGCCGCCCATCTGCGCCATGAGCGTGATCAGTGCCACCTGCCGCATGTAGGTGGACTTGCCGGCCATGTTCGGCCCGGTCAGGATCATGATCTGGTTCTCCTCGCAGTCCAGCACCGTGTCGTTCGGGATGAACCGCTCCTCCACGAGCTGTTCGATGACCGGATGCCGGCCTTCCACGATCTTCAGGAGGTCGCCTTCGAGGATTATGGGCCTGGCGTAACTGTTCCTGGCCGCAGCCTCCGCCAGGGATGCGAGGCAGTCGATGACCGCGAGCCTTCCCGCCATGTCCTGGACCCTGACCGTGGACGCGGCGACGTTGTCCCGAACCTGCAGGAACAGCCGGTATTCCAGGTCGAGAATTTTCTCTTCCGCTCCGAGGACCTTCTCCTCAAACTCTTTGAGCTCCGGCGTGATGAACCGCTCCGCGTTCGCCAGGGTCTGTTTCCGGATAAAATCCTGCGGCACGTTTGCGAGGTTCGCCCTGGTTATCTCGATATAGTAACCGAAGACCCTGTTGTAGCTCACCTTGAGGGAGTTGATGCCGGTCCTCTCCCGCTCTCGCTGCTCGATGCCGGCGATCCAGCCCTTGCCTTCGGAGCTGATGGACCGGAGTTCGTCGAGCTCCGCGTTGAAACCCTTTTTGATCAGCTTTCCTTCCCGCAGCGCATAGGGGGGATCGTCGGAGACGGCCCTGTCGATGAGCTGGAGCACCTCCTGAAGGTCGTCCCAGTCGCCGGTCATCGCGAAGATCAGCTTCGCCATGCAGCCGGCGAGGTGCTCGCGGATCCGGGGAAGGGCGGTGAAGGACTGCTTGAGCGCGAGCAGGTCGCGGGCATTGGCCGCGCCGAGCGAGACGCGGCTGATCAGCCGTTCGAGGTCGTAGACGGCCCCGAGCGCGGTGCGCAGGTTCGCGCGGAGCTGGTGGTCGTTCTTGAACTCGGCCACGGCGTCGAGACGGCGCTCGATCTCCCCGGCGTCCCGGAGCGGGTTCAGCAGCCATTCGCGCAGCTTCCTGCCGCCCATGGAGGTGACCGTGTGATCGAGCACCGAGAGCAGCGTCCCCCGGGATGAGCCGTCGAACATATTCTTCACGAGCTCCAGGTTCCGCGAGCACGACGCATCCAGCACCATGTGCTCCCGCGCCAGGTACGGCTTGATCCTCCTTATGTTCGCAAGGCCCGTCTTCTGCGTTTCCCCGATGTACCGTATCGCTGCGCCGGCCGCGGAAATGCCCGCCTTCATGCCGCTGCAGCCGAACCCTTCGAGCGAGGCTACCTTGAAGTGATCGAGGAGGGTCCGCAGGGCCGTGTCCCGGTCGAACGTCCAGTCATCATAGGCATTGACCGCCTGCGTGTACTGCCGGAGGAGGGACGCCAGCCCCGCTTCGATCTGGACACCCTCCGGCAGCACGATCTCCCGCGGCGCGAACCGGGCGAGCAGGGTGTCCAGTTCCGCCAGGTTGGACCTGCCGGCGACCTCCGCCATGAAGAAATCACCCGTGGAAATGTCGAGGAAGGAAAGCCCGAAGCCGTCCTTTGCAGGAGAGAGCGACGCAAGGTAGTTGTTGTCCTTCGCGTCGAGCAGGTTCGCGTCGAGGACCGTGCCCGGGGTGACGACGCGGATCACCTCGCGCTTCACGATCCCCTTGGCGAGCTTGGGGTCCTCAACCTGCTCGCAGACCGCCACCTTGAAGCCGCGCCGGATGAGCTTCGCGATGTACCCTTCGGCGGCGTGATAGGGAAAGCCGCAAAGCGGCGTCTCGACGCCCTTCGACTTGTTCCGGGCGGTGAGCGTGATCTCCAGGATCTTCGAGGCGGTCACCGCGTCCTGGTCGAACATCTCGTAGAAGTCACCCATGCGGAACAGGAGGATCGCATCGAGATGCTGGCGCTTGATCTCGCGGTACTGCTTCATGAGGGGGGTTAAGTCGGACATAGTGAAAACTGAGGACAGAGCGCAGGAGACAGTCTCCCGGAAACACTCTCCTTTACGTCAGTCTGGCCGCTGGCCAGTGGCGCCTGAACGGAGGGACATTATTCTTTCGCCGCGATCCCCAGCTTTGCCATCACCTTTTGAATGTCTTCCCAGACGAGCCTCTTGTCCCTGGGATTTCTGAGGAGATATGCCGGGTGAAAGGTCGGCATCAGCGGTATCCCTTCGAAGGTCTGCCATTTCCCGCGAAGCGCGGTGATCCCCTTGTCCGTTTTCAGCAGCGTCTTCACGGCGATGTTTCCGAGCGCGATGATGACCCGGGGGTGGATCGCCTGGACCTGTTTTCTGAGGAACGGCGCGCAGGCGTCGATCTCGTCCGTCTCGGGGTTCCGGTTATCCGGCGGCCTGCACTTCACGATGTTACAGATATAGACATCCTCTCGTCTCAGCTGCATTCCCTTTACGATGATGTCCGTCAGGAGCTGGCCGGCCGCGCCCACGAAAGGCCTTCCCTGCTCGTCTTCTTCCCTGCCCGGTCCTTCTCCCACGAAAACGAGCGCGGCAGCGGGGTCCCCCTCCCCGAACACGATCGTCTTCCGCCCCGTGCTCAATCTGCACCGGACGCACTCGCCGAGCTCTTCGCGAACGGCGGCGAGTGCTGAAGCCTGCGTACCCGATCCACCCGCTTCCGGCGTGTTCAGCGGTGGGGGCTGGGCCGCATTCCCTTTGACAGCGGCCGGCGCGGAAGGACGGGAATCGCTCTTTGCAGGAGTCGCGGCCCCAGCATCAACGGCCGGAAGAATCGGGACCCCTGAAACCCCCAGCGCGCGCTGATACTCGAGATGCGACCTTATCTGCGTTACAATTTCCAGAAAATCGCGCCGGCTGTCATTCATGGAACGCATGCCATCTCTGCTTGCCCTGAACGGTGGACTTCCCACGATGCATTTCGGTTCAATTCCCCCACTTCAGCTTGGTCCTCAGGATCTCGTAATAGCTCTTCGCGGGGTGCTTGATCAGCCGCATCCTGAACCGGGACTTCTTGATCTCCACGATGTCCTTCGGGAGCAGGGGAAACCCGATCTGACCGTCGAGCGTGAGGGTGACGTCTTCACTCGGCGATATCAGGCAGACCGTCACGACGACGTTGTCCGGCAGGGCGATCGGCCGGTTCGAGAGCGTGTGGGGGCAGATCGGGGTCAGTACGAAACAGTGGATTGTCGGATAGATGATGGGCCCGCCGGCCGAGAGGGAATAGGCCGTGGAGCCCGTAGGTGTCGCGACGATCAGACCGTCGGCACGGAAGGTCGTCAGGTGCCCTTCGTTCACGGATACCTTGAGCTCCATCATGCGGGCGAGCGCCCCCTTGTTCACGACCGCGTCGTTCAGCACGCGGTACTGGGACACACGGTCGCCCCCGCGGATGACGCTCGCGGTGAGCATGATCCGGTCCTCGGTTGCGAGACGGCCCGCTATCGCCTTTTCCAGGTTGTCGTACAGCTCGTCCAGGGACACCTCCGCCATGAACCCGAGGCTCCCCAGGTTCACGCCGAAGATCGGCACATCGCTGTGGGCATCGGCCACGTGGCGTGCGGCGGAGAGGAGCGTGCCGTCCCCGCCGAGCACGATGATCATCTCGACGAGCGAAGGGATGGACGCCGCCTCGTGGCCGCGCATCCTGATGGCTTCGGCGGTGACGGTGTCAATAAATACCTTCTTGCCGCGTGAATCGAGCCACGCAGCCAGTTTCCGCGTGGCCCGCTGCGCTTCCGGAATGTTCTTTGCGATGATTCCGATCTTTTTCATTGGATACCGGGGAGAACAGCCGGGAGATCAGGAATGGCCACGGGCCGCACGCAGCGCGCTAAGCACGGCCTCCAACAAGATTTTCTCTAAGATCCCTATGGCCTCAGTGGCTAAAGAGCTTGTCATGTTCCCAGCTCCTGCTTCAGGGTATCGACCATCCTCCGGTACCGCTCGCCTTCGCCGAGGAACCCTATCTCGCGGCGCTGCTCGTCAACGTACGTGAGGTATACACTGAGGCGCTCCGCCGGGAGTTCGTCCTCGGCCCGTTCGGCCCACTCGATCACGGCGGCGCCGCGGGAACCGATGTACTCTCCGAACCCGATGTTCTCGAGCTCTTCAGGACCCTTCAGACGGTACAGGTCGATATGGTAGAAGGGCACCCGCCCCTGGTATTCGTTCACAAAGGTGAACGTGGGGCTAGTCACATACTGCGTTTTTACTTCGAGCCCGAGGGCGATGCCGTAGGAGAAGCTCGTCTTGCCGGCCCCGAGGTCGCCGTAGAGGCAGACCGTATCCCCGGGCCCGAGCAGCGCGCCCAGCCTCTCTCCGATCCTCCACGTCTGTTCCGGGCTCCCCGTGACCACGCTGAACATCACTCCGCCCGCATGGCCACGGCCCTGACCACGTCGCGTTTGCCCACGATGCCCGCGACCTTGCCGCCCTTCACGACCGGGAGGATATGGACCTTCTTTTCATCCATGATCGTCGCAATGTCCACGACGGACGCGTCCTCTGCAATGGTGATGACCTTGCGCGAGCAGATGTCTTTGACCTGGGTCGCGGCGAGCCGTTTGACGTCAGCCTCGAACTTCTTCGAGCTTTCGAGGTAAATGGCCGCGTCCAGGAAACTGATGACCGTGGGGATGTGGAGCCTCTTGTTCCTGCTTATGAGGTCGTTCTCGGTCACGATGCCGTAGAGCGCGCCGGCATCGTCCACGACAGGCACGCCGCTGATCTCGTTCTTCATCAGCAGGGCTGCCAACTCCTCGATCGAAGTCTCAGGCTTGACGGTGACAACGTCCTTCGTCATGATGTCTTTCGCGGTAAGCATTGAATCACCTCAGAAAAAGATTAATAACCACAGGTGAGCACAGGTACACACGGATGCGATCAGTTTTTTGTTTTATAATCTGTGTCCCTCTGAGCTAATCTGTGGCTTCCTGAGCAGTATTCTTCATCGCCTGCGGGATCTTTTCGATCAGGTCTCCGGCGATCATTCCCGCCTCGCCTTTTTCCTCTGCCGCAAGATCGCCTGCCAGACCGTGGAGATACACGCCAAGACATGCCGCCTGCTCGGTGGCATATCCCTGCGCCAGGAGACCGCCGATCATGCCGGTGAGCGCATCGCCGGTGCCTCCCGTAGCCATGCCGGGATTGCCCGTCGAATTCACGAAGGCCCGGCCATCCGGGAGCGCAATCACGGTGCCGGCTCCCTTCAGCACCAGCGTGACCCTGTATTGTACCGCGAACTGCGCGGCAATGCCGATTCTGTCTTTCTGCACATCGGCAGCGGACAGTCCGGCCAGCCTGCCCATCTCGCCCGGATGGGGCGTCAGGATGAAGGGAGCCTTTGCCTTTTTGAGAATATCCCGGGAGCCGGCGAGTGCGTTCAATCCGTCTGCATCGATGACAGTGGGAACCGCAAGCTCGCGGACAAAGCTTCTCACCATCTCGGTCGTTTCGTAGTGGGTGGAGAGCCCCGGCCCGATGGCGCAGGCGGTCATCTTCGCGGCTGTCTTGAGCAGTTCGAGTCCTGCTTCGATCCCGATCGTGCCGTCGATGCTCTCGGCGGATGGAACGCACATGGCTTCCCTGACCTGCTGCTGGATGATCGGGATGAGGCTGTTCGGCGCAGCCACGCTGACCAGGCCCGCGCCTGCTCTCAACGCGCTCTGAGCCGCCATCACGGCCGCGCCTGCCTTGCCCGGCGAGCCGGCTATGACCAGGAGATGGCCGAATTCTCCCTTGTGGGAGTCAGGGTCCCTGCGGGTCAGCATTCCCCAGCACGCGCCCCTGTCCAGCAGGAACAGGTTGCTCTTTTCGGCTTCAATGACCTCCGGCGGGATCCCGATATCCGCGACCCGCAGGGTCCCCGCATGGGCCGCTCCGGGATGCAGCACCAGACCGCGCTTCAAAAGCGCCATGGTCACGGTCAGGTCCGCCCTCACTGCGGACCCCATGACCGCTCCCGTATCCGCGTTGATGCCCGTGGGGATGTCCACGGCAACGACCGGCTTTCCCGATGCGTTCATCAGTTCCACGGCAAAGGCATAGGTTCCCTTGAGCGGCTGCGAGAGGCCCACGCCGAGCAGGGCGTCCACAATGATATCGGACCAGGCGACCACATCGGCGACAGCCTGCGTCGCCGCGTTCTGCCGGATCTCCACATCCATCTTGCGCAGGATGGAAAGGTTGACCTTCGCTTCGCCTGCAACCGCGCTGTACGGCGCGAGCAGGGCGACCCGCACCGGCACACCCCGGATGCGGAGCCTCCGCGCAAGCGCCAGGCCGTCTCCGCCGTTATTGCCCTTGCCGCAGAGGATGCCGACGCGGATTCCCGCGAGGCCATCAAAGAACTCCTCCATCCCGGCCATGACCGCCGCCGCAGCGTTCTCCATCAGAACGGGACCGGGGATGCCGAAGTCCTTGATCGCCCTGCGATCGATATTCTTCATCTGTTGTGCAGTGACGATCGTCATGGCATTGAACTGAATTTTCTTATTCCTACCCCACCAGCACTACCTGGGCCACGGCGTACCCCTCGTCATGGGAATAGCTCAGCAGAACCTGCTTCACGCCTTTCAGGTCCATGAGGTCCTTCACCCTGCCCGAGATGTTCACGATCGGGCCGCCGCCTTCGCCGTGGAGGACCTCCATGTCGGTCCACTTGACCCCGGCGCTCCAGCCGGTTCCGATCGCCTTGAGCACCGCTTCCTTTGCCGCGAACCTGCCGGCATAATGCTGCGCCGAAAACTTCTGTTTCGCACAATACTCACGCTCCCGTTCGGTAAAGACCCGTTCGAGGAAGCCGGGATGGTTCCTGCCTGCCTTGTCAATGCGGTCGATCTTGACGAGATCGACGCCGATGCCCACGATCATGTGCCCCCCGGGATGCTGCGAATTTACCATCGGCAATGCATCCGTTTCAGTCTGCAATCAATGCCCGCATCTCCCTCACGGCCCGGTCCATTCCGACCAGCGCGGCACGGGAGATGATGCTGTGGCCGATGTTCAGTTCCTCTACCTCGGGGAGGGACGTTATCTTCCGGGCATTCACATAGTTCAGGCCGTGCCCTGCCCCGACGCGCATGCCCAGGCTCGCCGCAAGCGTTGCGGCCTCGGCGATCCTGGCGAATTCGGCCTCGCGCTCCTTCTCGTACCGCGCGTTCGCGTACGCGCCCGTGTGAATCTCCACCCAGTCCGCGCCTGCCTTCTTGGAAGCCGCGATCTGCCGCTCATCGGGGTCCACGAAAAGACTGACGATGATCCCCGCCTGCTGGAGCGGCCCGATGAACTCTCTGATGAACTCTGCCCGGGAGGCGACCTCGAGGCCACCCTCGGTCGTGAGCTCTTGACGCTTTTCGGGAACGAGCGTCGTGATGTCCGGCTTCACGCCGAGTGCGATTCGCTGCATCTCAGCGGTCGCGGCCATCTCCATGTTCAATTTCGTCTGCACGATCTCCCGCAGAAGGCGGAGATCGCGGTCCTGCACATGCCGCCGGTCTTCGCGCAGGTGGGCGATGACACCTTCGGCCCCGGCAAGCTCGGCCAGCACGGCCGCCGCAACGGGATCAGGCTCGCTCCCTTTTCGCGCCTGCCGGATCGTCGCGATGTGATCGATGTTCACGGACAGCCTGGACAAGATACCGCACCCTCCTCGTTTCGTCTTCTTCCAGATTCTATCATCTCTCCGCCAAAATATCCAGAACATTCACGGACCTGGGGCATGGTACCGTCCTGATCCGCCGCGGTCTTGACCGCAATGGACCACTCTGTTATAGTACGTGCATGCAAAAACGGGAGGTATCCTCATGCGTAGCCTGCATCTGTCATTGATGGCTTTATTCCTTGCCCTCGCATCATCCACTCCTGCGTTCGCCCAGGAGATCAAGACCGTGACTGCCGAGGGCGTTGCCGCGGTCCAGCAGGGCGCCGTCGACATCGCGCGCGACGCGGCGATCGAGGACGCCCAGAAGCGCGCTGTCGAACAGGCCATCGGGATCGTGATCGATTCTCAGACCCAGGTCGAGAACTACCAGTTGATCAGCGATAAGATCCTTTCCCAGGTCAAGGGATATATTACACGATACAATGTGGTCGGCGAGAATCAGGACAGCGGGCTTTTGCGCGTACGCGTCACGGCCGACGTGTCCATGGGCAAGCTGAGCGACGATCTCTCCGCCATCGGCATCCTCATGAGCCAGATGCACAAGCCCAGGACCATGATCATGGTCGCCGAGCAGAACATCGACGGAAGCGTGAACGCCTGGTGGCTGGGTGTGCGCGGGGAGACGGACCTGAACGTGGTGGAGCACGCGTTCATGGACACGTTCACCGAGAAGGGGTTTGAATTCATCGATCCCGCGGTCGCGTCGAAGGAGATCAGGGTGACGGCCCCGTACCGGGTGCAGGACCTGACGGCGACCCAGGCGAAAATGCTCGGGAAGCAGGCAGATGCCGAAGTGGTGATCATCGGCAAGGCCGTCGCCAAACTGTACGGAGAGGTCGGGGGCGGGTTGAAATCGGTGCAGGCGGACCTGACCGCCCGGGCGGTCAGGACGGACACGGGCCAGGTCATCGCAACCGCGATAACCCATGCGGCGGCAGTTCACATCTCGGAGATCAGCGCCGGGACCGAGGCGCTCAAAAAAGCGGCCAACCAGGCGTCCGATGAGATGATGACCAAGATCCTCGCCCTCTACTCGAGGGAAGTGGGCGGCACCCGGCCGGTCGCGATCACGGTGAGCGGCCTGACCAAGACGCAGTTTGTGAAATTCAAGGACGTGCTCAGGAACCAGGTGCGCGGCATCAAGGACCTGCATGAGCGGAGCTTTGACGGTACGACGGCGAAGATCTCCGTTGACTCAA
Source organism: Nitrospirota bacterium (assembly GCA_035516965.1). Lineage (NCBI taxonomy): Bacteria > Pseudomonadati > Nitrospirota > Nitrospirota bacterium. The sequence continues at coordinate 27,187 of DATIZR010000111.1, read as the reverse complement.
AGACGGGCGCGCAGCAACTGTCGGACGAGCTCGTGCTCAGGGATTTCGGGACCTTCTCGGTCGAGGTCGTGGGATCCACGGCGAATTCGCTGGAATTGAAGGTCTCGCCGAAGTAACGAAGAAGAGCACGGAAGCCGGATGACCGCTATCAGCGTAGAGCTTGATTCTCTCATCCGGAGTCTGTCTTCTCTTCCCCCTGCTCGGCCTCTGAACTTCCTACCCCACCCCAACCATCCGCTTGGCTGAGATCACCGTGTTCTTGAGCAGGATCGCGATGGTCACTGGCCCCACGCCGCCGGGCACGGGCGTGATCAGGGACGCCTTGTGCGAGACGGCGCCGAACTCCACATCGCCGACCGTCGTCCCGTCGGCAAGCACGTTGATCCCGATGTCCACCACCACGGCCCCTTCCTTCACCATGTCGGCCTTGATCAGGCCGGGCCGGCCCGTTGCGCTGCACAGGATGTCCGCCTGCCTCGTCTCGAGGCCGAGGTCCTTGGTCTCGCGGTGGCAGACCGTGACCGTTGCCTCCCGGACGAGCATCATCATTGCGAGCGGCTTGCCCACGGCGAGGCTCTTGCCCACGATCACGACCTTCTTCCCCCTGACCTCAACGCCGTATTGTTCCAGCAGGCGCATCACGCCATAGGGCGTGCACGGCAGGAAGGTCGACCGGACCGAGAGCGTGAACCCTGGCTCGAAGAGCTGGTCCGTGGATTCATCGGCCGACAGCCTGCCCACGGAGATCGCGCCCTGTCCATCAGCGTCCTTTTCCGGCGCGATGGCGTTCACGACCTTCCGGGTGTCGATGTGCCGCGGGAGCGGTAGAAAAACGAGGATCCCGTTTGCGCGCTCGTCATTATTCAGCGTCTTGATCAGGTTCAGGATCTCATTCAGCGTGGCCGTTGCCGGCATCGTGTGGTTGAAGATGTCGATGCCCGAGCGGGCCGCCGCGCTCTGGATCGCCTGATAGTACATCAGGGAAGATCTATCCTCCCCGACGAGCAGGAGGGCGAGGCCCGCCCGAATGCCATGCTTCGCCAATCTGTCCGTCTCCGCCTTTACCGTTGCCAGAATCTTTGCGGAGAGCTCGACACCCTTCATCAGTTGCGACATAGTACCTCCTCACGAGAAAAAAGATCAAGAGACGGGCATGGCCCCCCGACTTATCCTGAATGCGGCATGATTCATTTGACGGTTCCCGTCGGGAGGGTAGAGCCCGCCCCTTCCCGGATCTCCGGATGGCGGATCTGACCGCCGAGATTTGCGGTGAAGCCCACGACGACGGCAGTGATCAGCGCCGCTACGAGGACCAGGAACGAAACCCATTTCGGTATCGCGCCTTTTCGACGCAGGAGGAAGAGACCGGCAAGGGACATTGCACCGAGGATCTCCACCAGGGTGAGCGCGATATCAGCCGCCTCTTCATGCCTGCCGATGTATCCTTCCGTCACACCCGGCAGTTTCTTGACCGTGTCCTCCGCGGCCTGACCGCTGAAGAAGACGGCGGGCGTCATGAGGGCAAGGAGCACGAAGAGAGCAAGGCTCAGGGCCAACACTTCCCCGCTTTTTCTTACCATTCCGTAGACAAGCAGGAGTATGACTCCCGGGACGCCGATGACCGGTACATGGTTGATGATGAGATGCAGATGCGGCCAATTCATGATAGCTCCTTTCCGATGTACAGGGTCCTGGGCCGTTCCCGCCGGCCAGGCGTCACGCTTTCAGGCAGACGCGATCCTTGTCCAGGTCCTGGAGAAAGCCCCCGACCTGCTGTTTTGTTTCGTCCTGGTTCCAGTCAAATTCCCGGGCAGCGACAGCAGCCAGCTTTTCGATCCGGTCTGTGCCGCGCGCCCCGGTCATCCCCGTATGCATCCTGCGCAGCACGACATCGGAGAGCGTCCTCGCACCCTCTTCCCGGATGCTGTACAGGACCTGCGCGTAAATGTCCCTGCTCCCGGGCGAGACCTCTTCACGCAGAGCCGGGTCCCTGCCGGCAAGGTCCAGCACGCGTTCGGTCCGCGAGCCATAGAACCTGATGAGGTGCGATACCGTTTCGTTGTCGACCGCGTACCGCGCCGCCAGGTCCGGCACCGCCTGTGCCACATATTCATCATAGGGCAGGGGCAGGCCGCCGGGAAAGGGCCGGGCATCCGTCAGGCAGGATGCTTTCACGCCGAGCGCGGTACAGGCGGTGTCCACGACATCCTTTGCCATGGCGCGGTACGTCGTCAGCTTGCCGCCGGCGATCGTGATGATCCTGTTGTTCCGGCCTTCCCGGATCACCCGGTGCTTGCGCGATATTTTTGCTTCGCTCGTGCCCGCGAACGCGAGCGGACGAATGCCCGCGTAGGTGTACAGGATCGCTTCCCGCCTGATATTCAGGCCGGGAAGCACCCGCCTGCTCTCGGTGAGCAGATACTCCACGTCGTCGCGGTCTGCGTGCACTTCGTCAAGGTCGCCGTCGTACCTCGTGTCCGTTGTCCCGATGAGGGACCAGGAGTCCAGCGGTATGATGAAGAACATCCTGTTGTCCCGGGATGCAACGAAGAGGGCCTGATCGGAGAGCTTCGGCAGCACGAGATGGATGCCTTTTGTCGGGAAGATGATCCTGTGTTGGTCGATCTTCCCCGCCCTGCGGACGCTGTCGATCCACGGACCGGCCGCATTGATCAGGACCTTTGCGCGGAACGTGTATGCCTCGCCATTCAACTGATCCCGGGCGGTGACGACCACGCCGCTGTCCGTCTCCTCGATCCGTTCGGCCCGGACGTAGTTCCGGACCATGGCGCCCGCTTCCCGGGCGGCAATGATGTTTTCCAGCACGAGCCGCTCCGGCATCAGGATCTGGTGATCGTAGTACCGTGCGCTTCCCGTCAGACCACTGCGGTTCAGGCGCGGCTCGAAGGCGAGCGTCCTGTCCCTGTTGGAGGTGAAATAGTGGGGGATGTCCCGTTCATGGGACAGCAGGTCATAGAGGTGGATGCCGAGGGAAATGACGGCCCTGCCGCGGGGGTCGTCCCGATAGATGGGAATGACAAGCGGGATGGGGCGGATCAGATGGGGCGCCATGCGCCGGAGGATCGCCCGCTCCCGTAATGACTCGGCGACCAGATCGATCTCGAAATTGGCAAGATACCGCAGGCCGCCGTGGATCAGCCGCGTCGTCTTGGACGTGACGCCCGAGGCGAAATCGCCCTTTTCCAGGAGCAGGCACGACAAGCCCCGGAGCGCGGCGTCCCGCGCCGTCCCCGCCCCGGTGATGCCGCCCCCGATCACGACGATGTCGTATACGTTTTGTTCCGGTCTTTCGATGGCGGACACAGGATTCCTTCACGTCCGGCAGCAACAGGAGAACGCCTCACGCGGCCTGGCCGGACAAAAAAGAAATTGTTCTCGCAGCGGCGATACATGCTCTGAACCTGGCATCCGCTTTTCACCACGAACGTTGCGGGCTTTGCGGGAAACCAGGCTCTTTATTTTTTTTTTGCATATCGCCTGTCCAAAACCTGTTTCAGCAAGGCGGGCCTGTTCGTGTAGATGCCGTCGACTTTCCAATCGATGCATCGTTTCATTTCTTCTTCCGTGTCCACGGTCCACACAAAGATGTCCACCCCCTGCCCGTGGCATGCCCTGACAAGCGGTTCGGTCACCGTGTTCTTCCGCAGGCTGATCAGCGAGTATCCCTTTGCCCGGTAGGCGGCCACATGCCGGAGGGAGAAAGTATCATAAATGACGGCGCAGCGGGCTTCGGGCAGAGCCGACTGCACCGGCGGGAGTTCCTCTTCCCTGAAGGAGGACACCACGAGGGTTCCTGCAAATGGGTGCCCGGCAAGATGACGGGCAAGCGCCGCCCCTCCTCCGTGGCTCTTGATCTCGGTATTGATGCCGGCTTTTCCCGCCACCAGCTCGAGCACATCGTCTAATCGCGGAATGCGCTCTCCGTCCCTGAGCCTGATGCCGTCCAGCTCTTTTGACGAAGCCGCTTCCACGGCGACATTCCTCTCGGCCGTCCTGCCCGTATGCCTGTCATGCATCACATAGAGGAACCCGTCCCTGCTCAGCCTCAGATCGAGCTCAATCATGTCGACCGGGACCGTGAGGGCAAGCCGGAAGGCTGCAAGTGAATTTTCGAGCGCCTCGGAGGAATCGCCGCGGTGAGCAATAACGAGCGGTTTCGCCATCGGCCAATTATACCTGAATGCGAAAAAATGACAACAGGGCGGTTTGCGTGAGCAAGGGTGCAATGCGCACGGAGAGGGTCATTTTCCCCCGGCCACTTTCCCCATGATCCTGTCCTTGATGTCCTTGATCTGCGCACCGAGCGTTTTCTGCGGAAGACTGTCCACGGATGCGCGGGAGATCGCGGTCTTTATCGAAAGGAGCTTCTCGAGCGCCGCCGTCTCTCCCAAGCGGTAAAGCTCGCGGGGGTTGCTGAAATCCGCCCAGTTCGTCCCGCCCACGGGCGGATGGATGACCACGTCGGCATCGCGCATCAGGAGTTCGTTCAGGTAGATCCGGGACACCGCGTCGGCGCGCATGACCACGTCGAGCCCGAACTTGTCCTCGAACCTGCCGACCTCGCTCGAGACGTCCACGGCGATCACGATGTCGGCTCCCAGCTCCCTGGCGCAATGGACCGGAACGCGCTCCACCCAGCCGCCGTCCACGAGCAGCATGTCCCCGTCCACGACCGGCGGAAAGATGCCCGGCAGTGCGCAGCTGGCGCTGATCGCGCGGCGCAGCGAACCGCTGCGGTAAACAACCCGCTTTCCGTTCCGGATGTCCGTGGCGACGCACGCGAACAGGATCTTGGTGTCTTCAAAGGCATTGTCCGGGATCAACGGATAGATGAAATCTTCGTATTCTTGTTCGGAAATGAAGGCGGGTTTCGTCGCAGTGATGCCCCAGAAATATCCCTTCCGGATAAGGTTCGCCATGTCGGTAAAAAACCCGTGGTTTCTTTCGTCAGTCTCTTCCAGCCTCCTCAGGAACTCAAGCCGGGTCTTCCGGGACCGGAAGCTGCGAAGATACTGTTCGAGCCTTCCCATCCAGTATGCCGAGTCGGGCTGGAGTGCATAAAGCCCGCCGACCAATGCGCCCAGGCTCGTACCGGCGATCATGTCGATGGGGACCTTCGCGTCCTCAAAGACCTTGAGCACGCCCAGATGAGCCAGTCCCCGCGCCGCGCCGCCGCCCAGTGCCAGACATATCTTCGGTTCCATGGATATCCTTTATTGTTCCGCGTATTGTCAAAATCTAACCACAGCGTCCACCGAGAACTTCTTGAATCTCAGGGAAAACAACATTCTTCAGAATCGCTTCCCCCTCGTTGCCCTGTCATTAATAGCGATTTACACTCTTTCCCCCGTTTCTCAAACCCGGCGAGCGCACAGAGCAGGTTGAAAAAAACAGCCTTTTCGTATTCAGAATGAATCGGGGCATTCCTCAGGGCTCTCTGTGGTTTCATCTTTCATCCCTGTTCTCATAGAACTTCTCATAGTACCCGTCCCCGTGATCCCTGCGCTTGTGATTATCGAAGCAATCATAACATCCGACACGGGAAGAGTAAAGAGGTTTCATGGGCCGGCATTCCGCACAAGCCTATATCAGATACAACGCAAATCCGGGGATGACAGCATGGTCAGCAGGAGACGGCCTGTTGCCCAAATCACTTTAGTTACTAACCTACTCAAAATGGAAAGAATATTTTCCGCGAAGGCGCCAAGAACACAAAGGAAGTAAAAAACAAGGGTATTTCGATATTAATACAGATCTGCATGATTTCCTTCGCGACCTTTACGCCTTCGCGGTTCCAAGGTTTTGGTTCCGGCTTGTCTCAGAAGTGAAAGGGCAGCCATAACACGGTAAATGCGAGATTCTTCGCTACGCTCAGATGACATCTTTGACCGTTCTGGGTGAAGACGGGGTTTCAGCAACACTCTACAGTTGCTTTGACCTCGTTGCCCTGCACCGGGGGCCCCCTCTCACGCTTCCATGGAGCTCTTTCTACAGCTCATTTCCCGGCATAGATTCATTATATGAACAAAGAAAACTCTAAAAAATCATTGACACCCGTTTTTTTTCATGGTAACGTTCATTCTATGAACAAGAAGGCTCCGATTGCCCCAGATACAGATCATTTCAAAGCTCTCCAGATCCTCGATGAGCTTTCGGTGAACGATTCCATGACGCAGCGTGATCTGAGCGAGCGCCTCGGCCTGGCGCTGGGGCTCGTGAACTCATACATAAAGAATCTCGTGACCAAGGGCTTCATCACGGTCGCGGCGATCCCTCCGAAGCGCTACGCCTACTATCTTACACCCAAAGGCTTTGCCGAGAAGACCCGCCTTGCCTATGACCTGCTCCAGGACTATACCCGCATTTACCGGGAGGCAAAGAACAACTACCGGACGCTGTTCCAAAATCTCGAGCGATCGGGACAGAAAAAGATCATTTTTGCGGGCGTTGACGAAGTGACCGACATCGCGTTCATCACGCTGCACGAGACCGGCCTGGAGCTGACCGGCGTGGTGGACGATGAGAAGAAGGGCGACCTATTCTTCGGCAGGGAGATCCGGGAGATCGGGGCCTGCAAGTCCCTGCAACATGATTGTGTGGTCATCACTTCGTATCTTCAGCGGGATGCGATCGAACAGGCGCTGGTCAAGAACGGCATTGCCGGGAAAAGCATCCGGCAGGTATTCATTTTCTGATCATGAGCAACGGCGAAGCGGGGCGCAAGATTCTCCCGCCTGATGCAGACAGAGGAGATGAGGCTATCGCATGAATTCTTCATTGAAGAATAAAAAGATCCTGGTCACCGGCGCTGATGGATTCATCGGCTCCCATCTTACCGAGGAACTGGTCCGGCAGGGCCACTCGGTGCGTGCTTTCGTGCTCTATAACTCATTCAACTCCTGGGGTTGGCTGGAGAGTGTCGACAACGAGATCAGGAGGTCCCTCGATGTGTTTTCCGGTGATATCAGGGACCCGCACGGAGTAAGAACAGCGATGAAGGGATGCGACGTGGTCCTGCACCTGGCAGCCCTGATCGCAATTCCCTATTCCTATCATTCTCCAGACACCTATGTTGACACCAATGTAAAAGGAACACTGAATATCGTCCAGGCGGCACGCGAACTGGGTGTCCAGAAAGTCGTGCATACCTCTACGAGCGAAGTATACGGCACGGCCAGATTCGTCCCCATAACCGAAGACCATCCCCTGCAGGGTCAGTCGCCCTATTCCGCCTCCAAGATCGGGGCGGATCATATTGCGATGTCATTTTTTCATTCCTTTAGTACGCCGGTTGCGATCATCCGGCCCTTCAACACCTACGGCCCCCGGCAGTCCGCCCGGGCCGTTATCCCTACCGTCGTTACACAGATCGCGGGCGGCCAGAAAACATTGAAACTCGGAGCGCTTCATCCGACGCGCGATTTCAACTATATCAGGGATACTGTCAGGGCCTTTATTGCAGTGGCAGAGTCGGATCGCGCGGTCGGAGAAATTGTCAATATCGGCAGCAATTATGAGATCTCGATCGGAGACCTCGTTCGTATGATCGCCGACATCATGGGTTCCGATTGCGGGATAACAACAGAGGCCACCCGTCTCCGGCCCGAGAACAGCGAAGTAGAGCGGCTCTGGGCAGACAATGCGAAAGCGGAGAAACTGCTTGGCTGGAAACCGGAATACGCGGGCACGGAAGGCCTCAGGCGCGGGCTCAAAGAAACCATAGACTGGTTCCGGGTACCCGGGAATCTGAAGGGCTACAAGGCCGACCTCTATAATGTATGACAGAAAATCTCGACCCTCATAAGGTTGTACAAGCGCTGAGGACGGTCCTTCCCGCTGCGGGCAATGGGCCCGTTGCACTCCATGAGCCCTGCTTCAAGGGGAATGAATGGGCCTACGTCAAGGAATGCCTCGACACGGGCTGGGTGTCATCGGCCGGTGCGTTTGTGGATATGTTCGAGCGGCAAGTGGCCGAGTATACGGGCGCACGTCGCGTGGTGGCGGTGGTGAATGGCACGGCTGCCCTGCATATCTGTCTTCTGCTCGCAGGGGTGGAGCACGACGACGAAGTCCTGGTCCCTGCGTTGACCTTTGTGGCTACTGCGAACGCTGTAGTCTATTGCGGTGCTGTGCCCCATTTCGTGGACAGCGAGGAGCGGACGCTGGGTCTCGACCCCCATAAGCTCGATGTCTATCTGAACGAAGTTGGTGAGATGAGGCCTGACGCTTGTTTTAATAAAAGGACGGGAAGAAGAATTAAAGCAGTGGTTCCCATGCACACCTTTGGACATCCTGTTGATATGGAACCCCTGCTTGAGGTCTGCGCCCGCTACAGGCTTGAATTGATCGAGGATGCTGCCGAATCCCTCGGCTCCTTTTACAAGGGCCGCCATACGGGCACCATGGGGAAGCTGTCCGCACTCAGCTTTAACGGCAACAAGACCATCACGACGGGCGGGGGCGGCGCGATCCTGACCGATGACGAGGAGCTCGCGAAACGCGCAAAACATCTCACGACAACGGCGAAGGTGCCCCATCCCTGGCAGCTCTATCATGACAAGGTCGGCTATAATTACCGGCTTCCCAACATCAACGCAGCTCTCGGCTGCGCCCAACTGGAACAATTGCCGGCCTTCCTGCAGAGCAAGCGGACTCTGGCGCGCCGCTATCAGAATGCTTTTGCCGGTGTCGATGGCGTCAGATTTTTCACCGAACCTCCATTTGCAAAGAGCAATTACTGGCTGAATGTCCTTCTGCTCGACGAGGCTCTGGCATGCTCCCGCGACAGGATACTGAAGGCGAGCAATGATGCCGGGATCATGACCCGTCCTGCATGGAGCCTGATGCATCAGCTCCCCATGTTCAGGGACTGTCCCCGGATGGACCTTGCCGTTGCCGAAAGCATTGAACGCAGGCTGATCAATATTCCAAGCAGTGCCATTTTAGGTGCTCCTTATGCTACAACGTAAGATATGTGCCGTCACCGGCTCTCGCGCTGACTATGACCTTCTGACCCCCGTAATGAAAAAGATCCGGCAGGAGCCGTCCTTTCGGTTGCAGGTGATCGCGACAGGCATGCACCTTGCCCCGCAGTTCGGACTGACCTACAAGAGCATAGAAGCGGACGGTTTTACGATTGATGCGAAGGTGGACATGGAGTTGACCGGCGACACCCCCTCTGATGTGACCAGGTCTCTCGGTCGGGGCGTCAAGGGATTCGCCGAAGCACTCGACCGCCTCCAGCCTGATCTCCTGCTCGTGCTGGGAGACCGGTTTGAGATCCTCGCCGCTGCGCAGTCGGCTATGATCGCGAAAATCCCGATGGCGCACATCGCCGGAGGTGACACCACCGAAGGCTCCTTCGACGAGGCCATCCGACACAGCATCACCAAGATGTCGCACATCCACTTCGTAACCAACGAAGCGGCTGCCCGGCGGGTGCGACAACTCGGCGAGGACCCGGCGCATATCTACAATTTCGGGAGTCCGGGGGGTATCGATGCGATCAAGAAGGAGCTCCTGGACCGGGCGGCGCTCGAACGAGAGCTGGGATTCACGTTCCGGAAGCGTAATCTTCTTGTCACGTTCCATCCGGCGACTCTCGACGCCCAGCCTGCCGGAACGCAGTTCCGGGAACTGCTCACGGCCCTCGACCGACTGGGAGATGAAGTGGGTATCATCTTCACGCTCCCGAACGCAGACCCCGAAGGAAACACTATCAGCGCCTTGATCGAAGAATATACCGCTGCCAGGCCCCGGGCAAAGGCCTTCGCTTCCCTCGGCCAGGTCCGCTACTTAAGCTGCGTGGCCCAGATGGACGCCGTCGTAGGCAACTCCTCAAGCGGGCTCTATGAAGTGCCCTCGTTCAGGAAGCCGACCGTCAATATCGGCGACCGCCAGAAAGGGCGGCTACAGGCATCATCGGTGATCAGTTGCCGGCCCGAAGCGTCGGACATCGAGCGAGCTATGCGGGAGGCCTTCACGAAAGACTGCTCCGATGCGGTAAACCCCTACGATAAGGGCAACAGCGCACAGCGCATCGTCGCAGCACTCAAGGCGACCCCAGACTATGCCAAGCTCCTAAAGAAGAGGTTCTTCGACCTGTGACCATGAGCATACAGCGCACTTATATCATCGCCGAAGCAGGGGTAAACCACGGCGGTTCGCTCGAGATGGCCAAAAAGCTCATCGACGCGGCCGCTGATGCCGGCGCCGATGCGGTCAAGTTCCAGACGTTCAAGGCCGACGAGCTCGTCAGCAGTACGGCTCCCAAAGCCGATTACCAGAAAGCCGCGACCGGTACAACAGAATCGCAGCGGGAAATGCTCAAAAAACTGGAGCTCGACGAGGCAGCGCACCGGGTCCTTGCCAATCATTGCCGGAAGAGGGGAATCCAGTTCCTTTCCACGCCCTTCGACGGGGACAGCGTAGACCTGCTGGCAGCGAGGATCAAGGTGCCGATGCTCAAGCTGCCTTCGGGCGAGATCACGAATGGCCCGCTCCTCCTCAGTGCAGCGCAGACGGGCCTGCCTATCATTCTCTCTACGGGTATGAGCACCCTGGCGGATATCAAGGCGGCGCTGGGAGTTATTGCCTTCGGGTACACGGTCAAAAAAGAAAAACCATCGCAAAAGGCTTTTAAGGCCGCCCTTTCTTCCCCCAAGGGCCAGCGAAGCCTGAAAGAACGGGTCATACTCCTGCACTGCACGACCGAGTATCCTGCCCCCCTCGCAGACGTGAACCTTTGCGCCATGGAAATAATGCGAGAGGCCTTCGGGCTTCCCGTCGGATATTCCGACCATACACAGGGCATAATCGTCCCGATAGCAGCCGCTGCCCGGGGCGCAGCCGTCATAGAGAAACATTTCACCTTAAACCGGGAACTTCCCGGCCCCGACCACAAGGCGTCCCTGGAGCCCCGCGAGCTCAGAGCAATGGTACGGGCGATTCGGGACGTTGAGCTGACCCTCGGGTCGGGCGAGAAGAAGCCGGCACCCGGCGAAGAGAAGAATTTTGTTGTAGCCCGGCGAAGCCTTATGGCCGCGCGGAATATAAAAAGAGGCGAGGCCTTGACGCCGGAAAACTTGACCTGCAAACGGCCGGGTAACGGTTTGTCCCCGCTCCGGTACTGGGAAATGCTCGGCAAAAAAGCCGACAGGGACTATCACAAGGATGAGATGGTAGGTATATGACCCAACCCGTCATCATACTGGGCGCAGGCGGTCATGCGAAGGTGCTGATCGATACCCTTCTCAGAATGGGCGTGCAGCTCTCGGGTATTACCGATCCTGATCACGCAAAACACGGGTCAAGCGTTCTCGGGGTCCGGGTCCTGGGGGGCGATGAGGTCCTGCTGAGCAATGGACCGGAAATGGTCAGACTCGCGAACGGTGTGGGCTCGATCGGGGAATCTGCGGGCAGGAGACGGCTATTCGAACGATTCAAGGCCAGAGGATACGGCTTTATGAATGTGGTTCATCCCTCGGCAGTAATCGGTGCGGAGGTGCTTCTCTCGGAAGGAGTTCAGGTCATGGCGGGCGTAGTGATCCAATCAGGTACTACGATTGGTCGGAATACGATCATCAATACGAGGGCTTCCGTAGACCATGACTGTTCGATCGGGGACCATGTCCATATTGCTCCGGGAGTCACCCTTTCCGGAGGGGTCAGCGTTGAGGAAGGATCTCATATCGGGACTGGGGCGACAGTGGTTCAAGGGATTCGCATCGGCAGAAACAGTATTGTTGGTGCTGGTTCGGTCGTGTTGACCGACGTTCCGGAAGGCGTAACGGTATGGGGTGTGCCCGGGAAGGTGGTACAGCAATGAAAGAATGGAAAAAAGTGCTTGTTCCAGTCTCGTCCTCCATCCGAAAGACGATTGAAACGATCGATCTCGGGGCTCTGCAGATCGCGGTTGCGGTCGATGAGAACGGTCGTCTCGTCGGCACCGTCACTGACGGGGACATCCGGCGCGGCCTCCTTCGGGGCTTATCGCTCGATGATACCGTAGAGAAGATCATGAATGCCCACCCGACCACCGTGAGGTCGCACGAGAACCGCGAAACGGTCCTTGCCCTGATGAAGAGCAAAAGTTTTCATCAGATCCCGATCGTTGATGAGGAAGGCCGCGTCGTTGGGATCGAGATACTGGATGAACTGATCCGGGGAAAGCAGCCGGATAACGTCGTGGTCATCATGGCAGGAGGCGTAGGAAGCCGTTTGCGGCCTTTAACGGATGACTGCCCGAAGCCCCTCCTGAAGGTCGGCAGCAAGCCGATCCTTGAGATCATCCTCGAGAACTTCATAGATCAGGGATTCAGAAAATTTTACATATCGGTTAATTACAAAGCGGAAATGATCGAAGAATATTTTGGAGATGGTTCCCGGTGGGGGGTTGGGCTGACCTACCTTCGCGAAAAAGCGCCGTTAGGAACTGCGGGTGCGTTAACATTGCTGGCGGATGAGTTGAAAAAACCGGTCATCATCATGAACGGCGATCTGCTGACCCGGCTCAATTTCCATCAGTTACTTGACTTTCATAAGGAACACAATGCCAAAGCAACAATGTGCGTACGCGACTACGATTACCAGGTACCCTACGGGGTCGTAACCATCGACAAACACCGGCTGGCAGGCATCGAAGAAAAGCCGATTCATCATTTCTTTGTGAGCGCCGGCATCTATGTATTTGATCCCGAAGTGGTGGCTCTCGTACCGAAGAACCGATACTTCGACATGCCGGACCTTTTCCAGGAATTGATCAGGCAGAACAAAGAAACCGCCGTCTTCCCAATCAGGGAGTATTGGATCGACATCGGACGCATTGATGATTTTGAAAAGGCCAACGGGGAGTACAACAGAAACTTCTAACTGCGAAGAACGGGGACAACTACCATGAATTTTCTTGTGGCCGGTCTGGGCTCCATGGGGAAACGTCGCATCAGGTGCCTGAAAGCGCTGGGGTACGGAGCAATCGGCGGATTAGATGTTCGATCCGACCGAAGGACGGAAGTAGAGGAGAAATACGGGATCGCTGTCTATGCGGACTTCCAGGAAGCGCTCGCCGCCGTAAAACCGGACTGCCTCATCATATCCGTTCCGCCCGACGTCCACCACCTCTATATGAAACTAGCCATCGAGCACGGCCTTCATTTCTTCGTGGAAGCGAGTGTGGTGGACACCGATCTGGAGGAGATACGGAAGAAGCTGCGGGGCCGCCGGATCGTTGCCGCCCCTTCCGCTACCCTGCTGTTTCATCCCGCCATCACGCAGATAGCAGCGGTCATCCGTTCCGGACAGCTCGGCAAAATCTCGAACATCATGCTGCATTCCGGCCAGTATCTGCCCGACTGGCATACCTATGAAAAGGTGTCCGACTACTACGTCTCGAACCCATCGACCGGGGGGGCCCGCGAGATCGTCCCCTTTGAACTGACCTGGGTCACCAAACTGTTCGGTTTCCCGCGAAGGGTCTTCGGCAACGTCAGGAAGACAATCAGGATCCCCGGGGCGGAATCGATCGATGATACGTACAACTTCCTTCTCGATTATGACGGTTTCCTGGCCACGGTAACCGTAGATGTCGTTTCACGTCACGCTACGAGAAGATTATTGATCAACGGAGACAGGCAGCAGCTTGTCTGGGACTGGGACAAGAACCACATCTCCCTGTTCGATCCCGCTGTTTCACGATGGACCGTGCTTCCCTATGAAATGAAGCAGGCGGAAGCCGGGTACAATGCCAATATCGGAGAGAACATGTATATCGACGAGCTCCGGGACTTCATAGATGCTGTCCGGGGAAAGAAGGAGTTCATCAATTCCCTCGAAGATGATCAGCGCGTGCTCGCTCTCCTGTATGCAATAGAACGGTCCGACAAGGCGGCCGCCTCCGTAGAGGTTGCCGGATGAAGATCGGGATCCTGATCACTGCGCGGCTCGGTTCGACGAGGCTACAAAACAAACATCTCCTGCCGGTAAGAGAACAACCGATCCTCCATTACCTGCTTGCGCGGATCAGGATGGAATTTGCAGACGAGATGCGATCGGGACGGGTGCAGCTCATCATAGCGACATCGAATGAGCCGGAAAACCAGGAATTCGAGCGGTTCTCTGCAGAAGGCGCAGTAGTTCATTACGGTTGCAAGAACAATATTCCACTCCGTCATCTGGAAACAGCGCGCGCGCATCTTCTTGACGCGATCATCGCCGTTGACGGCGACGACATTCTCTGCTCCGTTGAAGGGATGCGCGCCGTGTATCAACGGTTATTGCAGGGCTCGAGCTACGTCAGAACGACCGGGCTCCCGTTTGGAATGAATTCCATGGGCTATACCACGATTTTTCTCGGAACCTCGCTCGAGGGGCATCTCGACGATACCCTCGAAACCGGCTGGGGCCGCATCTTCGACAGTAGAAAGCTGACGGACATCGAGATCGCATTTCCTGTCCAGGATTCGGCGCTCCGGTTCACCTTGGACTACCCTGAAGACCTTCAATTTTTCAGCTCGGTCATCGATTCGCTCGGTGATGCCGCTTACACCGAGCACGATTCGGGGATCGTGAACATCGTTCTTGAAAAAAAGCTTTTCCTGATCAACCACGTGATCACGAAGCAATATTGGGACAACTTTTACCGTCTTCAGGAAGAGGAACAAAAGGGATCTCCCGCCGGGAATCCCGTGAAAGGGAAATCATCATGACCTCAAAAGGGCCGGAACTATGGAAAAGGGCGAAAACGATCATCCCTGGCGGAGGCCAGCTTCTTTCGAAGAGAAGTGAGAAGTTCCTTCCGGGCCTTTGGCCGTCCTACTATACCAAGGCGAAAGGCTGCGAGCTCTGGGACTTGGACGGGAACAAATATTACGATTTCGCCCAAATGGGTGTCGGTTCCTGCATTCTCGGATATGCCGATGAGCGCGTGAACGACGCCGTACACCAGGCCGTCCGCGACGGCTCCATGAGCTCGTTGAACTGCTTCGAGGAGGTAACACTGGCCGAACGCCTGATCAGCCTTCATCCGTGGTCCTCGATGGCACGATTTGCAAGGACCGGCGGCGAAGCATGCGCCGTGGCCGTGAGGATCGCACGGGCCGCCAGCGGAAAGGCAAAGGTCGCCTTTTGCGGCTATCACGGCTGGCACGACTGGTACTTGGCCGCGAACCTGGGCAATGCCTCAAACCTTGACGGGCAGTTGCTTCCGGGACTCGAGCCCCGAGGTGTCCCCCGTGAGTTGCGCGAGACGGCCCTCCCCTTCAATTACAACCGGATCGACGAACTGGAGGGGATCATAGAAAACCACCCGGGCGAGATCGGCGTGATCATCATGGAGCCGCAGCGGGGATCCGATCCTGCACCGGGCTTCCTGCAGGGCGTCAGGAGGATTGCCGACCGGATTGGGGCGGTCCTCATTTTTGATGAAGTGACCTCCGGATTCCGCATGAATGTCGGCGGAATTCATTTGATCCATGGAGTGAATCCCGACATCGCGGTGTTCGGCAAGGCTCTGGGGAACGGGTTTCCCATATCGGCCGTTATCGGTCGGCGGGAAGTGATGGAGCACGCCCAGGAAAGTTTCATCAGCTCGACGTTCTGGACAGAGCGGATCGGTTTCGTGGCAGCGCTTGCGACGTTGAAAAAGATCGAGGACGACAATGTGCCGTCCCGCCTGGTCCAGGCCGGGAAGCGCATCAACGAGGGATGGACGACCATCGCATGCAAGCATGGGATCGATATTCAGATATCAGGGATCCCGCCGCTTACCCATATCTCGTTCAAGGCCGCCGATCCGCTCGCGGTACAAACCCTGTATGCGCAGGAAATGCTGGAACGGGGCTTTCTCGTGGGTGCTGCCGTCTACGCTTCCGCTGCATATACCGACGAGATCATCGACCGGTTCATTGCCGCATCTGACAAGGTTTTCGGAAAGATCAAGAGCACGCTCGACGCAGGTACTATCCGCGATTCTTTAAAAGGCGAGGTCATTCATGCCGGGTTTAAAAGACTTACCGCATAATCACTTTGATCTGTCCGGGAAAACGGCGGTCGTGACCGGCGGTACGGGGATCCTCGGATCGCTCTACTGCCGACGCCTGGCCGAAGCCGGTGCACAGGTCATCGTTGCCGATCTCTCGGCGGAAAGCTGCGCGACGCTCGCGGCCGAGATCACGGAAAAAACGGGGGTCACCGCCGCGGGTTTAGCCGTTGATCTCAGTGATGAATCTTCGGTAATGCGCTGGGCAAAACAGATAAACGGCCTTTATCAGAATGTAGATGTGCTCGTCAATAACGCAGCTGCCAAATCTCCGGGTTTCTTCGCTCTCCTCGACAAGTTCACCCTCGCGGACTGGAACCAGGTGATGGCGGTCAATGTTACCGGCATGTTCCTGGTGATACGGGAACTTGGCCCTGCCATGGCGGCCAGGGGCCGTGGCAGTATCATCAATGTCAGTTCCATCTACGGCGTGGTCGGACCAGACCAACGGATATACGAAGGGTCCTGGTACGAGAAACTTGGCGGCGCCATCAATACACCTTTGATCTACTCGGCGACAAAAGGCGCTGTGATCGCCATGACAAAATATCTCGCAGCCTACTGGGGTCCGCGCGGCGTCCGCACGAACACTCTTTCACCGGGAGGCGTCTCCTCAGGTCAAAACAACACCTTCAGTGAAAAATACAGCGCCAGGGTCCCGCTGGGGCGCATGGCCGAGGCCGAGGAAATGGTCGGAGCGTTGCTCTTTTTGGCTTCAGATGCGTCCTCCTATGTAAGTGGCCAGAACATTATTGTCGATGGAGGCCTCACTGCTTGGTGACACGAGCCGGCATAACAAGAATCATCTTTCTGGTACACTTCCCCCTATCCAGCCATGATCAGGAAAAGTGGGGTTTCGAATACCTGCGATCAGAGGGGTATACTGTCGAGGTCTATGACCTGTCCCCTTTCTTGACCCCTGCCTCCCTGGAATGCAGTCGAGACAATCGGGAAGCCGATAGGAACCTCATCCGTAAGATAACTTCCTATGAGGATTTCGAGCGCCGGGTAAGTTCCGTTGCGTCCAGTGCTGTTTTCATAGATTACATAATGGGTTTCGCCGATCCGGACCTCAAGACAGAGAAATTATTCAGGGTCCTGGGCCGCTACCGGGCAAAATACTTCTTGATCTCGGCAGGCGCCTTACCGGTAACCAGGGGCCGTGCGAAGCGATTGTTCACGAAGATCAAAACGGCCTTGAACCCGAAGAAACTGGCGAGTTATGCCGTGCGGAAGATCATCGCCTTCCTGAAAAGAAATACGGCGTTGTATGCCTCTCCAGAACGGATTTTCTGCGGAAATTCAGAGGTTGCCGATGCTTACCTGAGAAGGTTTAAGGTCGCTTCTGAAAGGGTGACCTCGATTCATTCCCTGGATTATGACACCTTTCTCCACTACATCAGGAAAACGAGCCCCGCCGAGAGGACAATCGAGAGGACCTGCGTTTTCCTCGACGAAAACGCATGCCATAATGTCGATTTCGCAATATTGAACCTGAGACCCCTGACCCCGGAAAAATATTTCCCGAGCATGGCCCGGTTGTTTGATGTGATCGAGAAAAAAACGGGCCTTAAGGTCGTGATCGCCGCCCATCCCCGTTCGCACTATGAACAAATGTCAGGGATATACGGGGAACGTGAGATCATCAAAGGGAAGACCGTCGAACTCGTTGCAAAAAGCTCCCTGGTGCTGCTGCATGGCAGTACGGCTGTCAGTTTTGCGGTCCTTTTCAACAAGCCGGCCGTAATCATAAAAACCGAGGAAATGATGAAGAATAGTCATTTCTCTACTGCAATGGATGCAATGAAGACTGCCTTGGGAGCAAAGACCATCAACATAGACGACCCCTCCGAGTTGAACGGAACCAGCTTTGATTACGCGAACTGGCCCAGGGATAATTACGATGAGTACAAGTATAAGTACGTAAAATCGCCGGATGCGGAGGAGTTGACGACCTGGGAGTTCGTAGCAAGAGAGATACAGAAAATGAATTCAGAAAAACAGAGACTGTCTTTCTGATATGATAGATTCTTCGTCCGTAAAAACTCGATTCATCGTATCCGTGCTCTCGAACACCGTGCGTTCCGTGATCGGTTTCTTCAGCGGGCTCCTCATTGCACGCGGGCTGAACCCTGCGGGTTACGGAGACATGATGTTTCTGCTCGGGAGCTTCGTTGCTGTTCGGACGCTTCTGGATATGGGGACTTCCAGTGCTTTTTATACATTTATCTCGCAGCGACCCAGGAGCCGCCGGTTTTACCTTTATTACTATGCTTGGCTTGCGCTGCAATTTGTCATTCCCGCAGTCCTGATTATCGTGCTCCTGCCTAATGCGATGATCGAAAAGGTATGGCTGGGTCATTCACGTACGATTATTTTACTTTCCTTTGCTGCGGCTTTCATGCAGCAACAGGTATGGCAGACGTTGAACCAGATCGGAGAGGCGTCGAGAAAGACCATCCGGGTTCAGATCATTTGCACGGCAGTAGCGATTGGCCACCTTGGCCTTGTTTTCATGCTCCTTGCCTACGATCTTTTATCGGTCAGAATGGTGTTTCTGCTTTTGATCGGGGAATACCCGCTGGCAGCCCTCTGGGCGTTTCGGTTTTTACGGGATAAGGAGGCAACAACGGGGCCAGATGAGTCCGGGGCCCTCTCTGCCGGATCCCTGTTGAAGGAATACTGGTTATATTGTCAGCCTTTGGCTTTTTTATCATTGGTTGCCTTCTTGTATGAGTTTGCCGATCGCTGGCTACTTCAGCGCTTTGGAGGACCAAGCCAGCAAGGTTTTTACCAGATCGCCTATCAGTTCGCGAGTGTCAGTCTGTTGGCTACCACCTCCATCTTAAATGTCTTCTGGAAAGAGATCGCTGAGGCCAATGCACGCCAGGATAAGCAGCGTCTTGCCGCACTTTACCATAAAGTATCCCGTTCGCTCGTCATGCTCGGGGCGGTATTATCAGGCTTCCTGATTCCCTGGACCGAACAGATCGTTGCTGTCTTACTGGGAAAATCCTACCTCACGGCAGTGCCGGTATTAGTGATCATGTTTCTCTATCCGATTCACCAGTCCATGGGGCAGATCGGCGGGACCATGTTGCTGGCAGGAGGACACACTACGGCATACACGAAAATGAGCATTGCTATGATGCTGATCAGTCTTCCTTTGGCGTACTTGGTACAGGCCCCAACTCATGGAGTTACTATTCCCGGATTAGGACTCGGCGCCGTCGGGATGGCGCTCAAGATGATTTTATTGAACATCTTGTCTGTAAACATACTGGCATGGCTTATCGCCCGGTACCATGGCTGGAAATTCGAGTGGCTTTACCAAGTCATCGGCATCGGCCTGGTAATGATCTCAGGCTACGCGGCCAAGCAGGGAGTCGGTCTTTTCTGGCAACTTTCGCGCTCGGATGCGATAAGAAGTCTTCTGCCACCATTTCTCACCGCCGGTGTCTTCTATCTGATTCTAGTCTCGATCTTCATATGGATGATGCCGTGGCTTATCGGCATGGATCGTCAAGAGATGAGGCACATCGTTGCTCAATTCAAATCTGCGCTCGGGGTTCTTTGATCCAAAGGCCCAGTGCCTCCAGGATATTGCCGCATAAGGAAGACCACATGCAGAACTGGACCAATGATCAACTTAACCATACGATAGCTCAGTGGGACAAAGCAATCGAGATCTATTATCCGCAGTATTTAAAAGCATGGAGAGATCCCAGGGAGCACTACAGAAGCTTGCATGAGGAGTGGAATCTATTGGATGCGATCAAGCTGATAGACTGGGGGAAATATATCAATAAATCCACTTGCTCTGTGCTGGACATCGGTGGAGGCACCGGGTGGCTGAGTGCGTATTTATCAAAGTTAGACCAAGTCAGGAACATTTTTCTTCTTGATTCCAGTGAATATTTCTTAACGATAATGTTTCCCGAGATCGCGAGGCTAATGGATGCGAACACAGAAAAGATCACTCCGGTTCTTGGGTTATTCTCGCCCATTTTATTCGATAACGAGTCCGTCGATATCGTCGTGGCCAGTTCCTCATTACATCATAGCGACAATCTTGAAAATATTTTAAAAGAAGCACACCGTGTCATAAAAGAAGACGGCATCCTTTTTATATTAAATGAGAATCCCCACGGAAGCTTTAAATATCTTCTTTTAATTTTCAAACAATTTTTATCAATCATGACAAATTCCGTCCTCCGCCGCTACAAGACCGTATCGCCGTCCATCTCTTCCAGCGGATATCTCTATGATGCATATCTGGGCGATAGATTTTATCCGCGCTGGTATTGGGAAAAAGCGATCACTACAGCGGGCTTTGACCTGCTAGAAACAATAGAGACGCCGTACCTGGCACGAAAAAAAGACAAAAAAGGAACTGAATTAGTTCATTTTGTTTGTGGAAAATCGAGTAATCGGGTTGGCACCAGCCGAAATAAGGGTTGAGCGACGAAACAGGCTATTCTTTTCAGGAAAGGTGCTTCGCATGGCAGAATCACGGAAGATATTGATCTTGGATGCGGTAGCCAAAAGCGGCCGGGTGCGATCGGTATCGATGTGAACATAAATACCAGCGCCGATGTGGTGCAGGATTTCAATTCATTCCCCTACCCCTTCGGTGGCACTACCTTCGATGGAACTTATGTAGACAACGTTCTGGAGCACCTCGATGACGTCATCAAGGGGATGGAAGAACTGTAGAGAATCAGCAAGCCCGGCGGGTTGGTGCCGGTGAAGATCGTCGTCCCCTACTCCCAGGCGAAGTGGGCCTTCATCGATCCAATGCACAGACTTTATAACAATTGATCCGTTCTTCTATTTCAACCGCGTACATCTACAAGAACTCGTGAGGAGAAGCTGATGGTTGCACGTTATGCGTTGGCTGCGAAATTGAACAATTCGAAACCTGTCGTGAAGGAAAACTTTATTCAGGATGCATGCAGGGGGAAAAGTGTGCTCGACTTGGGCTGTATACGCCACAGTGCTAATTTTGCGATCAATGATCCCAACTGGCTACATAAAATAATAAAATTTGTCGCAAAAAAAGTGATAGGCGTGGATTACTTGCCTGATGAAATAAAGAAACTTAATGCCTTAGGCTATGACATAATTTGGGGCGACGTGACAAAACCGCTGGCCATTCACGAGACCTTTGACGTAATCGTCGCCGGTGATCTGATTGAACATCTGGCGAATTTTGAAGGTTTTTTTGAAAACTGCTCGCGTCTTCTCAAAGCTGATGGTGTAATAATAATCACGACCCCTAATCCTTTCTACGCTGGAGAGTTTCACTTTACTGCGTTTAAAAAAAGGTTTTTAATTAATCCGGAGCATACATGCTGGATCGATCCCCAAGCATTGTCTCAATTATCAAATAGATTTAGTTACGAGATTAATGAAATATATTTTATCAAAAATAGTTGGTCGTTAAAAAACCTAATCTGCGAAACGGAACAGCATCCGTATGATATTCTGCAAGGGGTGTGGCAGGGTGACTCGCTCAGGCTACAATTGATGAGACGCATCATGGGTGCCATTTTCAATTTATTCTACGTGCCTTATACAATGTTCACGGGCTCCCGCTCCCGCCTTGTCCGGCACAGCGATTATCTTGCTGTTTTAGCGAGGCGTGCCGATGCATCTTCAATAGATTCAATAACTCGTATAAAGTCTTGAACCTGTTAGAACTGTTTAAAATATTGTTTCACTTATCGGAACGGCCTTTCTGCCGGCCTGGTTATCATTCGCATGTCGCGGTGATAATCAACGCCAGTTCTATAGCGAAGTGCAACACTTGGGGCAGTCATGCTACCCTAAGTGTCTATGCCAAAACCATATAAGCAACTGAGCCAAGAAGAACGAGAGCATATTGCCAACTTGCTCTCAGAAGATTTCAGTCTCGGCGACATAGCTAAAGCAGTAGGCCGGGACAAGAGCACGATCTCCCGGGAACTTGCTCGGAACTCAGCTCCTGAGCGTCAGCGCTATACACCCTGCCGGGCACATTGCTCGGGCCTGTGAGCGGAAGACTAAGGCCAACAAGCACGAGCATTTCGAGTTGCTACGGCAGTCACCAACGTTTTTCCTGGGATCCGTTTGATGATATAATGATCGTGCCCGCTAGTTAAAATATTTATTGAGAAAAAAACGCGAGCTTACGAGATTAAATAATGACACCGCGCAGATTGTCAGAAAGACACTTAAGAATTTGGCATCCGACCTACCTTATTTATAGATCCATGTGGAAAAACATCGAGCGGGCGGTCGCCACCGCGCGCGCTGAAACATCGAATCCGACCCCTTCAGTACTGGACGTTGGGTGCGGCAACAAGCCCTACCAAGACCTATTCAAGGGATGCAGGTATCTGGGCATGGATTTCTCATCAGATGATGCATCTCCGGATATCATTGGTGATGCGGCCGCGATTCCGGTTCAGTCGGCGATAATGGATATAGTGTTCAGCACCCAGGTAATAGAACACGTTTCTGACCCACAGGCGATGGTCCGGGAGTGCCACAGAATTTTAAGACCGGGGGGATTTCTGATCCTGACCGGGCCCTTTTACTGGCCGCTCCACGAGGAGCCATACGACTATCACCGGTTCACCAAATACGGATTCGAAAATATGCTGAAAAATGCGGGCTTCTCTTCCTGGGAAATTTGGCCGGATGGCGGGAACTGGACCCAGATATTTCTATCGATCAACCTGCAGTTGCGCAGAGTTTGCTTCATTCCGTTGATCGTGCTCTTTAATTGTCTCGGCCTCATACTGGATTATCTTGACCATGAGGAAACAATACCGGCAAACTATACTATTCTTGCGCGGTCCTGATCCCTGCATTGATCGCTGATAAAGACAACTCATGAAAAAGAAAATACTCTTTTACTCGGAATGTTACATTTTCGGCGGCTGCGAAAATGTCCTCGTCAATCTTATCCTGAGCCCTGTAGTCAACGAGCGGTTCGACGTTCTTTACGCCTACGCCCGGAACAGGGACTACCAGCGCGGCGTGGACAGCAGGTTCGGCGCGTTCCCGAAGAAATACCCGCTCCGCATCCTGAGCAACGGCAACCTTTTCTACCGAATTGACGGCAGCGGGATGAACAAATATCTGGCGTTTCTCATCAAAGCGCCTTTAGCTTTGCTTCAAAGGATGGGCGTGTATGCCCTCTATAATTTTTTGAGGCTCTCTCTGTTCATCAGGGAACAAAAGCCGGACATCCTGCATATCAATAACGGCGGCTATCCAAGCGCTCTCTCATGCCGAACCGCGGTCTTCAGCGCAAAGCTGGCCGGCGTGCCGAGGATTGTCTTCAACGTGAACAACCTGGCCCAAAAGCAGAAGGGCGTCATCGACCGGCTGGTCGATTGGTACGTTCACAAGCATGTGGACTACTTCATTACGGCATCGCAGGCCGCAAGGAGCAACCTGATCAAGAACAGGGGATTCGACGCCGGAAAGATCGTGCAGATTTTCAATGCGCAGAAGCCGAATCCCGTCCGGAAGACCCGGGAAGAAGTGCTGGGTGAGTACGGCGTGGCATCCGACAAATTCGTCATTGTGACGGTGGCGTATTTGACCGAGCGCAAGGGCCATCTGTTCCTCCTGGAGGCGCTGGACAGCATCCGGCGGACGGACGCCGACCTCTACGACAACCTCGTCCTGTTCCTGGTCGGCGACGGCGAGATGCGGCCGGAGATAGAGAGCTACATCAGGGAGCACGGCCTTGACGGCAAGGTCATCCTGACGGGATTCCGGAACGATGACTACCACTTCATCAACGCCGCCGACCTGTTCATCCTTCCGTCGCTCCGGGACGAGGACATGCCCTACGTGATCCTGTCGGCAATGGAACTGAGCAAGCCCGTGATCTCGACAAAAGTGGCGGGTATCGTCGAAGAGATCAGGGACGGCATCGACGGCGTGCTGCTCGATCCTGCGGAGCTCCATAGATTGCCAGCCTTGATCAAGGAGCTGCATTCCGACAGCAGCCTGCGCTCCAGCTACGGCGCAAGCGCCAGGAACAGATACCAAGCATCCTTTGCGCTTGATAAGATTTTAAGGAAATACCTTGACGTTTATAAACGGCTGTATCCGGATGATACGGCAATCCCCTCCGCGTGCTCAACAGCTGGACCGGGGCAGGCATGAAAGGATAAGCATGATACTGATCACGGGTGGTGCGGGCTACGTAGGCTCCCACGCGAACAAGTTTTTGCACGGCCGGGGTTACCGGACCGTGGTGCTCGATAATTTATCCACCGGGCACGGTGAGTTTGTAAAATGGGGCGAGTTCGTTCAGGGAGACCTGTCGGACAGGGAGCAGCTGATACTCCTGTTCAAGAGATTCCCCATCAAGGCAGTCATGCATTTCGGCGCTTTCGCCTACGTGGGGGAATCGGTCGTCGACCCCTTACGCTACTATGCCAACAACGTCTCCAACACCGTGAACCTGCTCCAGGCGATGAAGGAGTCCAATGTGTCGTTCATCGTGTTCTCCTCCTCCTGCTCGACCTACGGCATACCGCAGCGAATACCGATCCCGGAGGAGCACCCGCAGGCGCCGATAAACCCCTACGGCAGGACCAAGCTCATGGTCGAGCAGATCCTGAAGGACGTCGATACGGCCCACGGCATCAGGCACGTCAATCTGAGGTACTTTAACGCGGCCGGGGCGGACCCGGACGGCCAGGTCGGGGAGCGGCACGATCCCGAGACGCATCTGATCCCGCTGGTCCTGAACACCGCATCGGGCCGGCAGGACGCGGTAAGGATCTTCGGCGCGGATTACGGTACGCCGGACGGTACCTGCGTCAGGGACTATATTCACGTGACCGACCTCGCTCATGCCCACCAGCTCGCCTTGGAGCATCTGCTGAAATCCGGGACAAGCGACTCTTTCAACCTCGCCAACGGAAAGGGCTTTTCCGTCAAAGAGGTTATCGATGCCGCAGGGAAAGTCACGGGGAAGAAGATCAAAACCGTCGTCCAGGACAGAAGACCCGGAGACCCGCCCGTGCTCATCGGGAGCTCGGAAAAGGCAAAGAAGATATTAAGCTGGGAACCGGAATACAAGGACCTGGAAGCGATCATTCAAACCGCGTGGAAATGGCACAGCAGGACCTGAGTCGATGCAGCGCAACAGCGGGCAGGATCACATGGCTGACAGACCCCTCTTCTCGGTAATCATTCCCACCTTCAACCGCGCGGAGAAGCTGCGCCGGGCCATCGAATCCGTGGAGCGTCAGTCCTTCCGGGATTTCGAGCTCATCGTCTGCGACGACGGCTCGACCGACCACACCCGGGATGTCGTCGAGTCCTTTCAGCAGCGTCTCGGGATCACGTACGTCCGCGAGGAGAACTGGGGAGGGCCCGCGCGGCCCCGGAACAACGGCATCCGGGCCGCAAAGGGCGAATGGATCTGCTTCCTTGACGCCGATGACTGGTGGTACCCCGAGAAACTGGAGCGCGTGCAGGAAAGGATTTCCCCTGTTGATGTCGTTCATCATGATGGAGACGTGTATACCCTGGACGGGAAAAAGCGTCTGGTCAGGATGCGAGGCAGAACCCTGAGACCCCCTGTGTTCAACGATATGATGACGAAGGGCAATGCCTTTATAACTTCCGGCGTCTGCGTCAGGAAGGCGGTCATCGAAAAAGCCGGCGGTTTTCCTGAGGACAAGGAATTGATCTCAATCGAGGATTATGACCTGTGGCTCAGGATATCGCTGATCACGGACCGCTTTGTCCATGTCCCCCTGCCTCTCTGCGGATATTCGGAGGGCGAGGGAAATATCTCGGGGACACCCCGGCATATATCCGCCCATGCCGCCCTGTTCGACAAATTCAAGGACCGACTGCCTCCAGGAGACCGGCGGGAATCGGAAAAATATTTTTCTTATTGCATGGGGCTTGCGCTGTTGAAGACCGGCATGTACGGGAAGAGCCGGGGCCGGTTCGTCCGGTCCCTGAAGTCCCGGAACGCGCGGATTGCGGCCCTGTCGCTCGTGCGCATCATGGCGTCTTTCCTGCGGCAGGCGTTCGGGTCATGAGCGAAGACGGGACCGGGTTCACCAGGAACGAGAGCATACAACGGGAGGTAAGATGATGATCCTAGTAACCGGCGGTGCAGGCTATATCGGCAGCCACGTGGTCCGGCAGCTTTCGGAAGCAGGGCACCAGGTGGTGGTCCTGGATAATCTTTCGACGGGATTTGCCGATGCCCTCATCCATGGGGAGGAGCTGGTCGTCGCGGATCTCGGCGACGCCGGAAAGGTGGAGGCGCTTTTCAGGCAGCGCCGCTTCAAGACGGTGCTGCACTTTGCCGCTTCGATCGTGGCGCCCGAGTCGGTCGGCGATCCGCTGAAATATTACGGGAACAACACCTGCAATACCATTCACCTGCTGAAAGCCTGCGTCCGCCACGGGGCCGAGCAGTTCATTTTTTCGAGCACCGCGGCCGTGTACGGCCTTCCCGATTCGGGGATTGCATCGGAAGACAGCCCCACCATACCGATCAACCCCTACGGGGCATCCAAACTGATGAGCGAGTGGGTCCTTCGCGACGTGGGTCAGGCCCACGGTCTTCGATCGGTGGCCCTGCGCTACTTCAATGTCGCCGGCGCCGACCCCCTTGCCCGCATGGGCCAGCGCACGCCCGATGCCACCCATCTGATCAAGGTCTGCTGCCAGGCGGCTCTCGGGCAGCGGCCTTCGGTCTCGATATACGGCACTGACTACGCAACGCCGGACGGTACCGGGGTCCGGGACTACATCCATGTGGAGGATCTTGCGGCGGCCCATCTTGCGGCCCTCGGCTATCTCGAGCAGGGCGGCCTGTCCACGACGTTGAATGTCGGCTACGGCGCCGGCAGCAGCGTCCGCGACGTGATCGAGACCGTTCGCCACGTGTCGGGCGTCTCTTTTGCCGTCCAGGAGGCGCCCCGCCGCCCCGGTGACCCCGCGAGCCTGGTAGCGCGCGCCGGGAAGATCAGCGAGGTCCTTCAATGGCAGCCACGGTATAAAGACCTCGGGACGATCGTCTCAGATGCGTGGCGATGGGAGCAAAAGTTGGCAATCGGCGCAAAACAAAAAGGGCGGCCTTGATGACCGAAA